>CAYJRH010000008.1:10966-26018 GCA_964372565.1 uncultured archaeon | reverse complement strand
GCAAGGCCTATCGAGTTCCCAAGAACGAAGATAGGGTGCTCCCTTCCGAGGAGCAGCTCGGACTACATATCCATTCCGCCCATGCCGTCCATCCCTCCGGGCGGCATTGGCGGTCCTTTGCTCTTGCCGCTTCCAGCGATTATGTCGTCTATGCGGAGCAGCATCTCTGCCACTTCAGAGCCCGATGTGAGCGCCTGTGTCTTGACCTTTAAAGGCTCGATGACCTTGTTCTTCTTCATGTCCTCGAGCTTTGCGGTGAACACGTTCACGCCGAAGTATTTCCCGTCCTTTGTGGAGTGCATGCTCCTGAGCGCAACCAGCGTGTCAATGGGGTCCATGCCCGCGGTTTCAGCGAGCGTGCGCGGGATTATTTCCAGCGCCTCTGCGAACGCCTCTATTGCGAGCTGTTCCCTTCCGCCGATTGTCTTGGCGTATTCCCTCAGCCTCTGCGCAACCTCGGACTCCGAGCTTCCGCCTCCGGAAACGACTTTCCCGTCGTTTATTGCCGAAACCACTGAGCCGATTGCGTCTTTCACCGCCCTCTCGGCCTCGTCGACAACGTGCTCGGTGCCTCCCCTCACGAGGAGGGAGACGCTCTTCGGGTTCCTGCAGCCTTCTACAAAGACCATGCTGTCCCCCGCGATTTTCTTTTCGTGCACGAGCGCCGCCTTGCCCAAATCCGAAGCGGTGAGGTCCTTCACCCTCGACGCGATTTTCGCGCCTGTCGCCTTTGCGAGCGCGTCCATGTCGGATTTCTTCACGCGGCGCACCGCGACAATCCCTTCCTTTGCGAGGTAGTGCTGCGCAATGTCGTCAATGCCCTTCTGGCATATCACTACCGTCGCCCCGGCGCTCTTCACTGCCTCGACCATTTTCCTGAGTATGCCCTCTTCCTGGTCGAGGAAGGCCTGGAGCTGGTCCGGGTCGGATATCTGGATTTTCGTGTCTGTTTCCGGGCTCTTGATTTCCATCGCCGCGTCGATGAGCGCGATTTTCGCGTTCTCGGCTTTCCTCGGCATTCCCGAGTGCACTATCTCCTTGTCAATCACGATTCCCTGTATGAGCTCCGATGTGTTCATCGCGCCCCCGACTTTCTTCTCGACCTTGATGTCGTCGAGCTCGATTGTTATTTTGTTGCCCTCTTTGATTGCGATTTGCGTTACCGCGTTAGTCACGAGCTTGGCCAGCTCTTCCGCAGAATCCGCGCTCTTTCCCGTCATTGCCGTGAGCGCTATCTGCTCAAGCATGTTCTTGTCGGTTACGGAAATGTCATCCGCGATTTCGGTGTACAGCTCCTTTGCCTTCTGCGCCGCGAGCCTGTAGCCCTTGATTATGACCGTGGGGTGTATATCATCGTTCAGGAGCTTCTCGGCCTTTTCGAGCAGGCCCCCTGAGATTACAACCGCTGTCGTTGTGCCGTCGCCGACTTCGGCGTCCTGCGTCTTCGCGACTTCGACCATCATTTTCCCCGCGGGGTGGTCGATGCTCATTTCCGTCAGTATTGTCGCGCCGTCGTTGCTGATTATCACGTCGCCGAGGTCATCGACAATCATCTTGTCCATGCCTTTAGGGCCGAGCGTGCTCTTCACCGCGTTCGCCACAGCGCGCGCTATCAGTATGTTTATGCGCTGTGCGTCCCTTCCCCTTGTCCTTTTCGTGCCTTCCGGCAGGAATACCATCTGCTGGTTCATTTCCTGTGCCATTTTTCCAACCCTCCTTAAAGCTGAATTTTGGTTACCATATGAGTGTTAATTATTGATGGATATGAAGCGCATAAAAACCTTTGGGTTCATTGCTGGATATGAGTGCAACGGCTTCGCGGCAACTTTATTAAGGGCGGCGGGCATTTCAATTACATGCCTGCAAGAAGCGGCTTCAGCAGGAGAAGGAATCCATATTTGGCCCCCCTTCCTTACCGAGAAGGGGCTCCAAAGGAACTTCGATTCCCCGGCGATTTTATTCTCACAGTCAACAAACACCATCCCTCGTCTCCTGATGCCGCGTCACTCAAGCATATGGCCCCGAGTGAGGTGCTTGTCAGGCCGGTGCTGGTTGCGCTCGCGAAGAAATGGCGCATGCATGCCGCTTCCCCTGAGTTGAGGAAAAGGGCCGAGCTTTGCATGGAA
Organism: uncultured archaeon; assembly: GCA_964372565.1. Classification (GTDB taxonomy): domain Archaea; phylum Iainarchaeota; class Iainarchaeia; order Iainarchaeales; family Iainarchaeaceae; genus UBA10205. The sequence goes on along the minus strand of CAYJRH010000008.1, from coordinate 23,892 downwards.
GCGATCAGGCAGGCATAATCCGCTTTCTTTCCTTTATTTGCCATAATTGCCATTTCTCCGTTTTTTTAAAAAATTGGAATTATCGGTTGTCCAATATTTAAGAAGCTTTCGCCCGTGCAATGATTGATGGCATCCGAAACAAGCGCCGCCAAGGGGCAATCAATCCTGCCCATGATTTTTGTCGTTTTCATCGACATGGTGGGCTTCGGCATTGTCATCCCTTTGCTCGCGCCGCTCCTGATTTCCGCCGACAGCCCTTTCGTCGCCGCCGCGATGACGCTGGACACAAGGATATTGTTCCTCGGGCTGCTCCTCGCTTCTTATTCAATCGCCCAGTTTTTCGGCGCGCCGATCCTCGGCGCGCTTTCCGACAGGCACGGCAGGAAGCCCGTCCTCCTGCTTTCCATTTTTGTGGCGTTTATCGGCTACCTGATTTTCGCCTTCGGCATCCTTTTCCAGGACATCTGGGTGCTTTTCCTCGGGCGGCTCATCGGCGGCTTTGTCGGCGGCAGCATTTCCGTCGCCTATTCGGCGATTGCAGACCTGAGCGACGCGCAGTCAAAGCCGAAGAATTTCGGCATGATTGGCATGGCGTTCGGCTTCGGTTTCATCATAGGGCCGTTCATCGGGGGCAAGCTCGCCGACCCGAGCCTTGTTCCATGGTTCAATTTCTCCACGCCTTTCTTCTTCACCGCACTCCTCTCGCTCCTGAACATCGCGCTTGTCCTTTTAATGTTCAGGGAAACGCTCAGGAAAAAATCGCACGCGAAAACCAGCCTGCTCACAGGCTTCAGGAACATTGTGCGCGCGTTCCGGATGCCCTCGCTCAGGGCCCTCTTTGCCGTGATTTTCCTCCTCACTTTCGGGTTCAGCTTTTTCACGCAGTTCTCGCAGGTTTTCCTCATCGAGCGCTTCAGCTTCAACCAGTCGCAAATCGGCGATCTGTTCGCCTACATCGGCATCTGGATTTCCCTCACGCAAGGGGTGTTCACAAAGCCGGTTTCCGATAGGCTGGCCCCCGCACAGGTCCTCAGGCTCGCGCCGCTCCTGCTCGCGTTTTCCCTCGGGGTCCTCGTGTTTATCCATGACAGCATTTTGCTCTATGTGGCAATGCCGCTGATAGCCTTCTCATGGGGGATTGTTTTCCCGAATTACACCACAATGATTTCCAACCTCGCAGGCAGGGAATCCCAGGGCGAGATTTTCGGAATCAACCAGTCGATCCAATCCGTTGCGCTCACGCTCCCGCCGATAATTTCGGGCTTCATTGCCGCCGTCCATTTCACTTTGCCGATTATTGCCGCATCGTTCTTCGTCCTGTGCGGATGGCTCGTGTTCGTGCTTTTTTTCAGGCAGAAGAAGAGCGAAGTTTTCCACGAGGCCTGAGCCTTTCCCGGCCTTATAGGGCCGGCCAATATTTTGGCAATTTGTCCCCACGCAGGGGCGATAACACATGGCATATGCGTAAATACCCTTCTTCGCACCGGTTGTTCATGCCTGCTGTTTTGCCTTACATCAGGGAAAGGCGCGTGCCCGGCAGGGCTGTTCACACAGGCGTGCCCGGCAGGGCTGTTCACACAGAGACCGGCGGCTTGTTGGGTTTGCGGTTTCCAATGGAGGTTCCCGGGTTCCTGCTTCAAAGGCCGAGGCTCAAGGAAAAATCGGAGCTCCACGAGGAATTTGTCAGGGTTGTCATGGGCGACCTGCACGTTACCCATATGAACCAGCCGGTTTCTTTTGGCGCTGTCAGGAATGCGCGGTTTGACGACCCGTTCAGGCTTGATGGCGGTTTCCGGGAACTGCTGCCCAAGCTTCCCGGCGGAAAGAAGTACGTTGAATCGCGCCATGTGCGGCCAACTTTCCAGGAAAAAATTGACGCGACCTTGCGCCAATGGAAAATCCCGGAAGACAAGGTCGAGTCCACCAACAAATTGGTGCTTGGTTTCATGCGCAAGGCCGAGCTGTTTTTCATCAGGGGCAGTGCCGGGCATGCCGCCGGTTCTGCGGTCGAGGAGAGGCAACTGCCGGTGAAAGAGTTCCTTCAGTGGTATTCAGACAGCCTTAAGGAATTCGGGGAAAGAATGGGCATCAAGGGCGAGGCGGAGTGGAGAGCCGCGCGCGATTTGTTCAAGCAGGCGTGTGAAGCGGTGGTTCAGGCCTGAGGCTGCAAAGGCCTTGCTAGAACAGCCGAAAGGCGCGAATGGCTTTTTTGGCGGCTCGCCGCTTTTTTGTCATTGCTTTTCCTTCAGCACGATTATGTTCCCGCGCCCTTTCCTGAATTTCTTCACCAGCCCTAATTCTTCGAGCTCCGCAACAATGAGCGATACCTTCGCCTCGCCGTGCTGCGGCATCTTCCCGCGCAGCTCCTTCTGCGTGATGCGCCCGCCGGACTTTTCAATTATTTCCAGTGCCTCGCCGAGGTCCTTATCAAGCTTTTGTGGAAGCGTATTCGGGGAAGTTTCTCTCCGTTGCTCCGCCCCGCCCTTGCCCGAGTTCGCCTCCAGGAATTCCGCTTCGGCCACGAGCTTTTCATGCGCGCCGAGGCGTTCAGTTTCCAGGCCAGTGGCTTTTTTCAAAATCGCGGGGGCTATCTTGGCCGCAGCGTAAAGCAGGAAAGCAATGATTGCTATTCCGAGAAACACCTGCATAAGGTCGGGGGCACGCGGTTTTTTTGCGTCGGTGTTTTCAGCCGGAAAAGTTATTGTGTTGAAATCCCCGAAGAAGAAGTCCTCGTCGCCGAGCGCGGGGAACATTATGATGTCCAGGTTAAAGTTCCCGTCCTGCGCAATTGTGATTTCCTCGCGCGCAATGTATGCGAGCTTGCTGTCCTCAAAATATTCCGCAATAATGTTGTAATCCCCCGGAGGTGCTTGAAAGGAATAGCTTCCGGATTCCGCAACCTGCACCTGCTTTGGCGTGGTATTGATTTCCAGTATGGCATTCGGCAGCGGCTCAAGGCTGTGCCATTCGAAAACCGTTCCTGAAATGGTTGCCGCGGATGGGCTGCCTGAAATCATTGCGAAGGCAACCGCCACAAAAAGCCATTTTCCCGCGTGCATGAATTAACCCCGCAGTAAAAACCTTTTAAGCCCTTTGTAAAGTTTCAGGGGCAGCGGCAAAGCTTTTTTTGCCAAAAAGGGGCAGGGTAAAGAATGGTTTTTTCATCCGCTGAAAGCATGAATATAAAGTAAGCGAGGGGCGTGTTGTGCAGGCTGAAAGCCCGGGCAGCGGCTTCGGGCAATCCGGAATTTCCTTTCCGGAAAGCCATAGTATTAAAAGCTCCAGAGGTGAAAAGTCATGGGACAGGGAAAAAAAATGAACGTTGCGGCGACTGCGGTTCTTTGTGCGGTTTTCATATTGCTGGCAGGGGTTGCTCTTGGCAGCGAAGCGTCGGGCCGGAATATTCCCGGCGGCATTGAAAAAATGCTGGAATTCAGGGACTATGGTGACGGCGCTGCGAATGCCCGCGGCTCTTTTGGCGGAGATTCAGGAGAAGATGACAATGGCGGCAGTTACAACGACGCCGAGGGCCCTTCCGGCACGAATTCGGATTCACGGAATTCGGACGGCGATTCGGACTATGAAATCGGCGACGGCAACAGGCCTTTCGAAAACATCAGGGAAAAAATCGGGAAGATGAAGGACAATTACGAGGAAGCCAAGAGGAAGGCAAAGGAAGCGAGGGAGAACGCGAAAAGCGGCCTTGAGCTCTTCGGCAGGATGAAAGAAAAACTGAGGGTTTCCGCGCCCAATCTCAAGGATGGGCTAAGGGAGAATATGAGGAACTCGGCGCAGCATGTGCTGCTCAACCAGGTCAGCGCCATATTGCACCAACTGGACGCCATTGAAGGGAAGCGTGCCGAGCCGGGCGACTTCAATGCGCTGAAGTCATTTTTCGAGGCCAAGCAGCAGCTCCTCGCCGATGGCAACATGGCAAAGGAGAGCCTCATCGCGCTGTCGCAGGAAATCAGGGATTACTGGCGCTCCCAAAGGCCGGGCATTGAGAAGGAAGCCGGCGAAAACCTAAATGAGAAATTCGGCAACATTGTGAGCAGGGCCGAGGGATTTTCCGCCAAAATTGCTGCGGATATCAACAGGCTCAAGTCCCAAGGGAAGGATGCTTCGCTCCTTGAAACAGGGTTGGCAAAGCTGAACGCGGACATAAACGGCTTCAAGGCCGCAAGCGCGCAGGTGCGGGCGGATTTGAACGCGGTTTCCGGCGCAAACGGCTCCGACGCAAATAGCATGGCGAAGCTACGGGAGGCGCGCGAACTGCTGAAGAAAATGCATAGGCAGCTGCAGGTGGACTTCAAGCTGATGAAGTCGCTGTTCAAGGCGACGCGCTGGCTCAATTCCTCACAGGAGCTGAGTGATGAAATAAAGGAAGAGCTCGGTGAAGGGCTCGGGGAAGACTGAGGTGAATGGGGCATGAAAACAACTGTATTGGCAGGATTGCTCTTCGCCTCGCTCCTTGTTGCGGGGTGCGCGCAGGATTCGGGAAGCAGCTCACAGCAGGCACCACTAACACAGGGCGAGGGTGCGCTTTCCAGCCCGGACCCGCAGGCAACAGGCATTGAATCGGATTTGCAGGAGATGCAGTCGTCAATCGATGACTCGGATTTCTCGCAGTTCGATTTCCTTGAGCTGGACCAGGCAACGTTCAACTAGCGGCCCAAATCCCCTTGCGGGGAATTTCCGCCGGCGGGTAGGCGCTGCGTGGGAAAATTTTCGGGAGGGCGATTCCATTCCTTCATTCTTTTTTGCGTTGCGCAATTGCCTTCCGCCCAACCCAAGCCATTTAACCATTTCCGCCGCTTTTTTTGTGCATGGGCAAACTCGAAGAGTTCCTGGATGAGAACTCGCTGGCCGGCGCGGCAAAAATCGCGAAAGGCTGGAGCTCGGAAATACACCTTGCGCGGGATTCAAAAGGGGCGAAGTTCGTGCTCAAGGCGCTCCGCGGAAAATCCAACAGGAGACACATGTCTCGGCGCGAGACCGAGAACCTGCGCCTCGCGAATTCAGTGAACGTGGGCCCGCGCTGGCTCAAAACAGATTCGGAGCGCGACATAGTGATGATGGAGCATATTGAAGGCGTTCCTTTCGGCGAATGGGTTTTCGGAGATATTTCAAAAGCCGATTTGGCGAAATTCCTCGATGCGCTTTATTCGCAGGCACGCGCGCTGGACAAGATCGGTTTGGACCACGGCCAGCTCGCGGGGCGCGGGAAGAACATCCTTGTGCGGAACGGCCTCCCCGTGATAATCGATTTCGAGAAGGCTTCCGCGCGGCGCAAGTGCCACAATGTGAAGGTGCTTGATTCGTATCTGTTCAGGAGCAGGCATTCGTCGCTGGTGAAGAGGATAACTGAAATTCTAGGCACAGGTGCCCAGAACGAAAAATAAATTCGCGGTTTTCACTTCACGAACTTGCGGTCGACTTCAAGGATGAGCACGTCGCACGCCGCCTTGACGGCTTCGAGCTGCTTTATGATGCGCTCCTTTTCCTTTTCGATGTCCTGTATATTTTCATAAGGCTCTATCGCTTCGCGGAGCATCGAGCCGTCCACATAAGTGTATGGGTAGGTGTCCATCTTCTTGGCTATCCGTTCAACCATTTTGCCGAGCCAGAGGTTCATTTCGTTCTTTGCCTGGCCCTTGATTTGCTTGCCTGGAGTAAGGTGCTTCCTGAGCATGTTGACAATTGTTGCGCGCGGGAAAGGCAGCCTTGATTCGTCCATTTCCTCTTCGTCTTCCTCTTCCTTTGTTATAACCTGTTCTTCTGCCATTTTGCCCTTTTCCATTACTGTTTCTGCCATTTTCGCACCCCAAAAAACGCATTATTGCATATGCAAAAAGCGTAATAAAATTTGGTTCCGTTCGGAATTTAAAGCCTTCCTTGGTTTTTTTTGAAAGGCAAAATTCTGTTATGTTGAAGTTAACTTAATATATTAAGCCGCATTTCTTTTTATTTATGGCATTGCCGGGCATAAAAAGGAAGGAATTCAGGAAACTTGAGCGGGATTACAGGCGTTCAGTCAGTGAAAACCGCCCTCCCCATGGCAGCCGCTTGTTGAAGCTAATCGACGAAATTCACCAATGGAACAAGCCATTGCCATCTGCAGGCCTTCGCTATCTCAAGGGCCCGGCGCTCACGTGGGCAAATCTGAAAAGGCTTCCTGAAGAGGAAATCGCTACCCAGATTGCAATGAGGCACCTGAAGGCCTTCATCAACTTCGAAAGGTGGCCCAGGAAAGTAACCTTTGCGAATTTTGAATCCAGTGTCCTTAGGCCTCTCTTGCGCAGCAGAGCCCGCGCTTTCGATAAAACGCCGGTAACGCTGGAATGGGTGGAGGGTCTGACGCCAGCGAAAATCCTCCAGCATGCGCGCCTTGTTGCGGCAAGGTCCGAAAGAGAACACGGAGAACGCATGACAGTAAAGGATGCGCTTGAACCGTTCTGGACGCATGTAAATCGCCAAGGATTTACAACGGCAAAAATGCTCAACAGGAGCTTGTATGAATCAAAGGTTATGAAAAAGCTCCCCGCAAAAACTCTATGGATTGGGCCAAAGCCCTCGGCGAAGCCTGAAAACCCCGATTATTCAATTTAGAATATAATTCGTTGGTTGCATTTTTTTATTTGTGGATGCGAAACATTCATTCGGCCTTGTGCAGGTTTACTGGGGCAACGGCAAGGGCAAGACAACCGCGAGCCTCGGCCTCGCGCTCCGCGCACTCGGCAGGGGCGCAAAGGTGCATTTGGTGCAGTTCATGAAGGGCGGGATTGAGGGCAACAAGGATTTTGAGGAGTACGGCGAGCTGAATGGCCTGAAGAAGTTCAGGAATTTCTCGTTCAGGAGGTTCGGCGCGAAGAAATGGGTTGTGGGCAAGCCCGGGCCGGAGCATTTGCAGCAGGGGAAAGAGGCGCTTGATTATTCAAAAAAAATCGCTTCCTCAGGCGATTACGATTTGGCGATTGTTGATGAAATATTGTACGCGGTGCAGCTCGGCGTTGTTTCGGAGGATGATGTGCTCTCGCTCATCGATGCAAAGGCGAAAGGCACGGAGCTTGTGCTCACCGGCTCGCACAAGCCCCTCGAAAAAATCTTTGCGCGTGCCGATTTGGTCACGGAAATGAAGAAGCACAGGCACCCGTTTGACAATGGTGTTCAGGCGCGGCTTGGGGTGGAGTTCTGAATTGGCGGTTTTTATGATTCTTCCTTCCAAGCTTTTGTTCGCCACTCCCGGAATTCCTTTGAGCACGCAACCGCGCGACACAGCGAACGGCATTAGGCAATTGAAGAGGCTCGGCCTCTCGGCAATGGAGCTCGAGTTCGTGCAAAGCGTTTTCATCACAAAGGAAAAAGCCCCTGAAATCCGCGAAGTTGTTGAGGCGGAACAGGCCGTTCTCACATGCCACGCCCCGTATTTCATCAACCTCAACGCAAAGGAACCGCAGAAGCGCGGCGCCTCGCGCTCGCGCATACTGCAGAGCGCGAAAATCCTCGACGCGTGCGGCGGATATTCAGTGTGCTTCCACCCCGGGTTTTATCTGGGCATGGAGCCGCGGCTCGCGTACGCAAATGTGAAAAAGGAACTGGAGAAAATCATGGAGGAAGTGAAGCAGCTCGGCCTCAAGGCCTGGATACGGCCTGAAACCACGGGGAAGCCCACCCAGTTCGGCTCGATTGATGAATTGTGCGATTTGAGTGCCGAGTTCGAACAGGTTTTGCCTGTGGTGGATTTCTCGCACCTGCACGCGCGCACAAACGGGAAATTCAATACGCGCGAAGAGTTCCAGCAAGTGATGGAGCTGATTGAGAAGAAGCTCGGGAAAATTGCTTTGCACAACATGCACATCCACCTTTCAGGAATCGCTTACGGCCAGAAGGGCGAGAAGAACCACCTGAATCTCGAAGAGAGCGACATGAATTGGCGCGAGCTGCTCCGCGTCCTGAAGGATTTCGGCGCGAAGGGCGTGCTTGTAACCGAGAGCCCGAACATCGAGGAGGACACCACAATGGTGCAGAAGGCGTTTGAAATGCTTTAATTCGCCAATTAGTTATTTCACTCACCAAAAGAAACCCTTTAAATTAACCTTCTTAGCAATTGTTGCAGGGAACTTTGAGAGGTGTTTCTCCATGAAAAATATGAAAGATTACGCATTGATGGCGGCGGTTGTCGCCGTCGCGGTTGTTGCCGGCGGCCTTGTGCTGAACGGCCTCCAGCCCCAGGCGCCCGCATACATTGTCGACACTGCATACGCGCCTTCGGGCGGAAGTGCGGAAAGTTCAGGTTATGCGAGGTCAACTTTTGACTCCATAACCCCGGCTGCAAGCTCGGCTTATCCGTACCCGTGGCCGGAGGAAAAGAGGACAATATCCTCTTCAGGCACAGTGGCAAAATCCTTTGCGCCCGATGAAGTGAAAATAATGTTCAGCGTTGAAACCCTTGACAGGAGCGCAACGCAGAGCCAGATAATGAACGCGGACATTTCAAAGAAAGTGAGGGAAGCGCTCAGGGCGGCGGGGGTTGCGGATGACGACATTGAAACGTCTTCATACAGGCTCACCCCGACAAACGAGTGGAACGACTTCACGAGGAAGTACGAGCTGAAGGGCTACACGACCTCGAACAGCATCACAGTAACGCTCAAGGACACCACGATGACGGGCAAGGTCATTGATGCTGGGGTGCGCTCGGGCGTGAATAAGGTTTCAAGCGTTTACTTCCAGCTTTCGACGTCCGCTCAAACCAAGGCAAAAGCCGAACTGCTTGCGCAGGCCGCTTCAGCCGCAAAGGACAAGGCTGAAAGGATTGCGTCAGGCCTCGGCGCAAGGATTGTGAGGCTGCAGAGCGCGGGCGAGGGCTACTCGTATGTGCCCGCGTACAACACGTACTATGCGAGGGACGCTGGAGGCACAATGTCGGAGTCAGCCGCGCCCGAAACCCCGATAAGCGCGGGCGACATTGTCGTAACAGTCAGCGTCAACGCGGTATTCGAAGTGGATTAATTATTCAAACGGCCCGGTATTTTGCCGGGCGCTTTTTCTTTTTTTCAATTCCGATTGTTTTTGACAGGGTGCCTCAGCTGCACCGCATAATCGTGCGGGCTCGAGCGCCTCCGATTTTTGCCGTCAGGAAAATAAATTTCCCTTGCAGCCTTCGGAATCCACCTGCTGTTGATTTCAAACGCGTGTGCAGGCTCCCTTAATAATCGGAAGCTTCTTGGCACGCTGAGGGCAACCCTGTCCGTTAGCGCTCTTGAGTGCTGTGCCCGCGTGAGATTCACGATGCCCTTATTGTGCCTGACGATTTCTTCGGCATTTATGCCTAATTCCAGGAGTTTTGCGGCAAGCTGGAGGTTAAGGCTGTATGCGGGGCGACGGGCAATTTTCTCAGGAAATCTTCTCGCCATGTCAGAATCAGGCGATTGAATAATATATTCTTTTCTTCTAGCGTTCAGTCGCTCACTTTCTTCACGAAGATGCACGGCACAGGGCACGCGTCAGCGGCCTCCTGGTTCTGCTTGAGCTTCGCCTCGTCAATGACCTTGAATTCCTGCACCCCGTGCTCGCCGTTCTCCTTCGCTGAGTCAATCAGGTGGGATTTATCGCCTTCCATTACCCAGTCCTCGGGGTTTATCGCCGCGCATGCGCCGCAGCCTATGCAGATTTCCTTGTGGTGCTCTATCTTGAATTTTGCCATTCCAGAATCCTCCGCTGTGCCTCACTTTTCAGAATCTATCTATTGCTATCCCGAGCCTTTTAAAGGTTATGGGGCATTAACAGCGCAAAATCAGGCAATTGCCTTCATTTGCCCAAAAATCCTTCCGTTATCTCTTCCGCGTGGTTTGAAACATCCGGCTTGGCAATTATTTTGACCACTTTTCCGTTTTCATCAATCAGGAATGTAGTGCGGCAAATGCCCATGAACGTTTTCCCGTACATGCTCTTTTCCTTCCAGACGCCGTACTTTTCAATCACCTCGCCCTTCTCATCAGCCAGTATCGGGAAGTTGAACTGGTATTTGCCGGAAAACTTTTTGTGGCTTTCAACATTGTCCTTGCTTATCCCAAGCACTTCTATCCCATACTTCCCCAGCTTCCCAAAATTGTCGCGGATGTTGCACCCCTGCGTTGTGCAGCCCGGAGTGTCATCTTTGGGGTAAAAATAAATCGCGAGCTTTTTCCCTTTGTAATCCGAGAGCCTGCGCAATTTCCCGTTTTGGTCCTTCAATGAAAATCCCGGCGCTTTTTTTCCGACACTTAACATGTTTTTCACATTCCAAATTTTTTAAGTTTCTGGCAGAGTGCACGGCTTTCCTGCTGCGCAGTATTCGTCCTTGAACCTGAACCCGATTGGCGGGATGCATTTTTTGGAATATATGCACGCCTCGCCTGTCACGCTCTGCAGCATCCTCTGGGGCGGCACCCCCTGTCCGTAATAAACGAAAATCCTGTCGAGGTCACGGGGCGCATATGTGCCGTAATTCAGGAGCAGCGGCTGGCCGTTCACGTAAACGAGCAGATTCTCCGCCCCGTTGCTGCAGTATTCCGCATTTCCGGTGTTTACGCAGCGCTGGCCTATCGACATCCCCACGCTCCTGAAGAAATCCCCCAAAGTTGCCGTTGCCGAATGGAGGTGCAGCACATGCGGGTTGAACTCATGCATGTGCACGTTTTCCGAGAGCTTGTTTGTTGCGGTGCTCATGTATTCGGCCCTGTTGAAATCCAGTTCCTTGCCCCCAATCAACACTTTGAAATCCGCGTGCGCATAGTATGCGGGCTCAGGAATCGGGGGGAACTTCAGCTGGATTTTCGGGATGGTGCAGCCCGCAGAAGCCACAATCAGCAGGAGGAAAAGAAACGCGAATGCTTTCATGGAATACTATTTGCAATAACCGGCTTTTAACCTTTTTTGTTTCCCCTGCAAAAATTATTAAGCAGCCACAACGTATTGTATGCGTGTCTGCAGCGGCTAACCGGGGCATTTTCGGGGAAGATTTCAAGGAGATATTTTCATCCCAGGGAGTATCGCTTTTTGGCGGCCTGGTTGCAGGGGTTGCCCTGGCATCGATTACAGGAAATTTCAGCCTTCTTCCCGGCCTGCTTGTCGCCCTCCCGGGTTTTCTCGAGATGCGCGGCGCGATCAGCGGCTCTTTCGCATCGAGGCTGAGTTCAGGCCTTTTCCTCGGAGTGATAAAGCCGCACCACGAAAACACCAGCCTCATAAGGAGCAACATCATTGCGTCATTCCTTCTTGCCGTTGCGATGTCGCTTTTCCTCGGCCTCATAGCGTTCGGCTTCAACTATTTCGTGTTCGGCCTTGATTCGCCCCGCATCCTTTTCATTGTGCTGCTTGCAGGGATAATCGCCAATTCGATTGAGATTCCGGTTGCCCTGTTTTCGACATTCCGGCTTTTCGAGGAAGGCCACGACCCCAACAATGTCATGGGCCCGTTCATCACCTCGGTTGGCGACATTGTCAGCATTTTTTCAATCGGGTTTGCGATGGTGATTTTGTGAGCTTCCCGGAAATTCCAGCCCATGTGCGCAAAGCGGCGAACTTCGAATACCCGCACCTTTCAAGGCACGCGAAGAGGAAGAAGCCGGTTTCCCACCGCACGATGTTTTACATGAAGGAATACGGGCCGCACAGCCACATAGTCCGCAATATTGTGCGCGCGAGCCTCAAGGTAACGATTTTCGCCGCCGCCATTTCTTCATTCGGGGGGATTGCGCTTGAAAGCATCAAGGCCGAGTTCCTTGCGATAATGCCGCTCGTCATACTGATGCCGGCGCTCAACGATATGCTGGGCGATTTCGGCACAATTGTTTCCTCCAGGTTCTCCGCAATGCTGCTTGAGAGGAAGTTCTCAGGCAACGCTTTCAACGACCCTGAATTGAGGCGGCTTTTCCTCCAGATACTTGCCATCGGCGCATTTTTTTCCGCCGCCGCCGCGGCAATCGCGCTTGCTGTTTCCTTTTTTTCGGGCTTCGGCGTAACTGCGGGAGTTGCGGTAAAAGTAATGCTCGTGACCTCTTTCGACATCCTCCTTCTCGTATGCGGCATTTTCTCGCTTTCTGTCATTGCAGGGGTGCATTTCTACAAAAAAGGCGAGGACCCCAACAACTTCCTTATCCCGATTGTGACTTCGGTTGCGGATTTCGGCAACATTATTGTGCTGGCAGGCCTCGTAACCCTGTTCTTCTGAGCCTCAGCAACCTATAAGAATATAATCGTACAGATTATTGTCATTGGTTTGTGATTGAATGGCTTCTCCGCTTGTCGGCATCATAATGGGCTCCAAATCCGACCTTGAAAAGATGAAGCCCGCTTCCGACATTTTGAATGAGTTCGGCGTCGCGAACGAGATGAAAGTCGTTTCTGCGCACCGCGCTCCAAAACTTCTCGATGAATACGCTTCCGGCGCGCAGAAGAGGGGCATTGAAATTATCATTGCAGGCGCTGGCGGCGCGGCGCACCTCGCTGGCGTCACCGCCGCGCTCACAGGCCTTCCCGTTATTGGCGTGCCCATCGAATCCAAATCCCTCAAAGGCCTTGATTCGCTGCTCTCAACAGTTCAGATGCCTCCGGGGGTTCCGGTTGCAACTGTGGGGGTTGACGCTTCAAAAAACGCGGGGCTGCTTGCCGTGCGGATTCTCGCGCTGAAGGACGTTGCGCTGGCAAAGAAGCTCGCCGCGTACAGGGCGAAGCTTGAGCAGGACATACGCGACACGAGGATTTAGGCAAGAAGGGCCGAGAGCTGCGAGGGCATCATATCCGGCCCATGAAAGCCTATAAAAAATAATCCAAATCCAAGGTTATCGGCCCGGGACGTGTTGACCTGACGATGATTCCAAGTTTGCCTTTCCCACCTGGGGATTGCAGGCGATGACGAGAGATGGGCGGACTGAATCCCGGGC
>CAYJRH010000008.1:0-10866 GCA_964372565.1 uncultured archaeon | reverse complement strand
TGGGCGGACTGAATCCCGGGCCGTTTTTCAAACTTATATCCTGCTGGAAGCAGGATGGCCGTATGCGCACCCAACAGCCGGAACTGTTGTTGGGCGGACTGAGGCTCTTGTTTTTCGTCTACGTCGGCTCTGAAACGGGCTGTTTTTAAACTGTTCAGCATAAATGGACATATGTTCAATTTTGTGAACATGTGTTTATTTTAATGGACGATAGATTTATGCGACCTGTGCTGGCGGCAATAGCCTCGAAATCAAAGGTTTTGCTTCTTGAGAAGCTTCTGGAAAGGCCGGCCGCTTTCTCAGTAACGGATCTGTCCAGGCTTGCCGGCATTCCGAAGGCGACAGTTTCCAATATCGTGTCGGAGTGGCAGCAGGCCGGCCTGGTTTTGGTTGAATATCACGGGAAAAACAAGCTTACGAAGCTGAATCAGGCATTTTACCTGCTGCCGGAGCTAAGGAAGATTTTTGAAAAATCGAAGGATTTCAACAGGCCTCTTGTAGATAGGCTAAAATCACTGCCTGTTTTGAAGGGCCCGAAAATCAGGGCGGTAGTGGTATTTGGTTCACGCGCCAGAAAGGACTTTTCCCATCTTTCGGACTTGGATGTCATGATTGCGATTGACAGCAGGAATGACCCTGTCACAGAACAAATTGCTGAAGAATTTGTTGGGGCCACAAACAAGGCCGGGGTGCGCTTTTCCCATATTATGCTGGAAAAAAGGGAAATCCTGGAAAGGCTGAAGGAAAAAGACCAGTTCATTTTAAATATTTTAAACGGGGGTAAAATCATCAAAGGGGGAAAATGGCTTGAGCACATACAAGCAGCACCTTGACCTGGCCAACGAGCGCTTCTTGGTAGCCGAAGAAATGATGCGGGGTGAAAAAGAGCATACCGCCGCGCATCTTTTCATAAACGCCGCCATAAATTACCACAACGCCCTTTGCCAAAAGTACTTGCACAGAATTCCGGGCCATAAGGCCCATTCCGATGCGTCTTATTTCAATGAACTCAGGAAGTTTTTGGGCGGCGATTTGCCTGAATACAGGGAAGTTTACATATTTCTTATTCGTTATAAAAGCCAGGCTGATTATGGCGGCACGGAAATATCCGTTGCAACTGCGAAGCAAATCCAGAGGCGCGCCCAAAAAATCAGGGAAATAGCGGAGCCATTGCTATAAATTCCCGGGCAGATGGGCGGGCCGAGGCTGCTTTTATAAAATTGTGCTCCCTAATATATATTTATAATATTTGTGCTCCCTAAATAGTGCATGAGTTATATTGAGAAAAAGAAGGTAAACGGAGAGGAGTATTTCTACCTCTCAAAGAATGTGCGGGTTTCAGGAAATAAATGGAGGAAAATAAGGAAGTACCTCGGAAAGGACCTCTCATCCCTCAACGAAGCTGAAAAAGAAATTGAATTGGTAAGGCCGGTCAAAAGGCTGCTCACATTCAGGCAGATGAAAATTCTCGAACTGCTCAAGGCAAAATATCTTGAAAAGCACAAAGTGAAAAAATCCTTTTGGAAAGCCGAAAAAGAACAGATTATCGGATTTATTTACAACACCAATGCCATAGAGGGCAATTCTCTTAGCTATGAGGACACTAAAGGTGTTCTTGAAGGCAAGGAGCCGAAGGGCAAATACAAGAAACTGGATGTCAGGGAAGTCCAAAACATGAAAAAGTGCATAGATTTCTTGTTTAGCTATCCCGGCGAATTCAATCATGAGCTGCTCCTCAAACTCCACAAGATGGAACTTGAAGGGGTGCATTCCGAAGCGGGGAAAATCAGGGCAAAACAGAATATTGTGGGCACCTATCTCCCCCCAAAACCGGAAGATGTCGTTTCCGAGCTCGAAAAATTCTTTTCCTGGTACAAGCAGGCTGAGAAAATCCTTCATCCATTTGAAGCAGCAGTTTTATTGCACCTTAAGCTTGTGAGGATTCACCCGTTCATGGAGGGCAACGGCAGGATTTGCCGGCTCCTGATGAATCACATTCTTCTCAAAAACAATTATCCCCTACTTAGCATATTCGACTCGGAAAAAATGCTATATTACCTGGTTCTGCGCGAAGTGGATGCCTCTAAAAAAGAGAGGCCTTTTGTGAAATACTTATATGGAGTTTACCTTAGCCAGTACAAGGGCTATTTGCTGCCTAAAAAAAACATTTAGGTTCTGGCTACCCACGCCCCGGAACATTTGAAGGTAATCCCGCCCATAAAATGCGCAATGGCTTTCCACTGGGCCCTCTTGAAATAAGGATTGCAAGTGAGGCACAGGCACTTTATGATAAATTACCACATGAGGAGTTTGCCACCCGATTTGCTATTGAGTTTATGAAAAAGCATTGGGTTGAAATTTTTGGCGATTGACCTGAAGTGCCAAAATTTCACCCAAAAGTGCATGCGGTCAGGCATTTATATAAAACTATGCAAAACCGCTGTCCAGCGCTTCATCTTTAGGGTAGGCTGAGCGGGCCGAATCCCCGGCCTTTAGCCCATTTGGCCGGCAACCGGCTCCAGCTTAAAAATGTTTTACTAAGGAATATTCTGTGGTTTTATGAAAATCCGGCTCAACAGGCGCAGCTCGAGGATTACGGGAGGCGACAGGCGCGCGCCGAACCGCGCGATGCTCCGCGCTGTCGGCTTCGAGGACGCTGACTTTGGCAAGCCCATTGTGGGCGTTGCGAGCCTGTGGAGCGACATCACCCCGTGCAACGCGCACATAGACAAGCTCGCGCTCAACGCGCGCGAGGGCATCGAATCAGCAGGCGGGAAGCCCCAGACATTTGGAACCATCACTGTCAGCGACGGCATCTCGATGGGCACGGAAGGAATGAAGTATTCGCTTGTTTCGCGCGAGGTGATAGCAGATTCGATTGAAGTTGTTTCCAACGCGCAGTCATTCGACGGCCTTGTCACAATCGGCGGATGCGACAAGAACATGCCCGGCTGTTTGATGGCAATGTGCCGCCTGAACATCCCGAGTATTTTCGTTTACGGCGGCACGATAAAGCCAGGGCATTACAATGGAAAGGACATCGACATTGTGAGCATCTTCGAGGCTGTGGGCCAGTACAGCGCTGGCAAGATTACAAAGCACGATTTCCACGAGATTGAGTGCCATGCATGCCCCGGCTCTGGCTCATGCGGGGGAATGTACACCGCGAATACAATGGCGGCGGCAATCGAGGCGCTCGGCATGAGCTTGCCGGGCTCTGCTTCAAACCCCGCTGAAAGCGCGGACAAGGCAAGGGATGTCGAGGACGCGGGAAGGGCTGTCCTCCATTTAATCAAGAATAATATAAGGCCGAAGGACATAATGACAAAGAAGGCCTTCGAGAACGCGATTGCCGCTGTCATGGCTCTCGGGGGCTCTACTAATGCTGTTCTGCACCTGCTTGCGATTGCGCGCACTGTCGGCGTGCCTCTCGCGCTTTCAGATTTTGACCGCGTCGGCAAAAAAACCCCGCTGCTCGCCGACCTCAAGCCCTCAGGAAAATATGTGATGGAAGACCTTGACAAGGTCGGCGGCTCTGCCGCGGTGCTCCGCCTGCTCCTCGAGGCGGGTTTGCTCCACGGGGATTGCATGACTGTTACAGGGAAGACAATGGCGGAAAATTTGAAAGACGCGCCGAAGCTCGAGGCGCACCAGAAAATAATCGCGGATTTGAAAACCCCGCTCCGCAAATCAGGGCATCTGGTAATACTGCGAGGCAACCTCGCGCCGGAGGGCGCTGTTGCGAAGGTTTCAGGGCTGAAGAAGAGCTCAATCACAGGGCCTGCAAAGGTTTTCGAGTCCGAGGAGCACTGCCTTGATGCAATCCTTTCAGGGAAAATAAGCCCCGGTGACGTGCTTGTAATTAGGTATGAGGGCCCGAAAGGCGGCCCCGGGATGCGGGAAATGCTCGCCCCGACTTCCGCATTGATGGGCGCGGGCTTCCACGATTCAGTAGGCCTGATTACGGATGGCCGCTTTTCAGGCGGCACCCACGGCATGGTTGCCGGCCATGTTTGCCCCGAGGCGCAGGACGGCGGGCCGATTGCGATTGTGAAAAATGGCGACATGATCACCATTGACGCGGAGAAGCAGCTGCTCTCCGTTGATTTGAGCGCCTCAGAAATAAAGAAGCGCCTGAAGGGCTGGAAGGCCCCTCCGCTCAAGTACATCGGCGTGCTCCGCAAGTACGCTAAAACGGTTTCAAGCGCGAGCGAGGGCGCGGTGACTGACAGGTAACTCATTAGCAATATTATTATACTCGGTTGAGCCAAATAACTTCTATGGCAAAAAAACCCTTAATTAAAATTAAAATTGCAGAGCCGCAAGTTAACTATCAGGGCGATTTCAGGGCTTATGCTGTTAAAGGGAGAAGGGGGTTTAATCCTCTTTACCAAAGCAGGGTTGTTGGAAGGGAATCCTATTTGAAGAAATTGGGTTTGCATCAAGATATCGAAACTTTCATGGTTTCAAATCCGGGTTTGCCGCTCCCAACAAAAGAGTTAATTGAGCGCTATCACGTCTCAAAGGGACAAATAAAGAGAATTTCCATTTCTGTTGAGAATGCACATAACTTGCCAAAGAGGAAACATGGCAACCCCCATCGCTCAAAGATTTGATAGATTCCCGAAAAACACCAGCCCTATTAACAAAAATGCGGTTTTTTATTCTACCTTCCACGAAATGCCTTAAATCGCCCTTAAACCGCGTTTTTTCGGCAATTGCTTTTTAAACCTTTTTTACCCGCTTCAATCTGTTTTCCGTTGGGGAAACATCAAGGAGGTTTCAAAATGGCAGACGCATTGGTTGTAGGTTCAAAGATAAAGGAAGCGATAAAGAAGGAAGGCTGCAACACGGCCGGAGATGCTGTTGACGCTTTGAGCGAACACGTCGGATGGCTTGTAAAGAAGGCCGCAGGAAGGGCAAAGGCGAACGGCAGGAAGACCGTGCGCGGCGTTGACTTCTGAGTTTGAGTTTTCATTTGCGGTTTGAAGGAGCAATCCTTCAAATCCCAAATCCTATTTTTTCAAATTAATTTCAATCAGGTGTTTCGGGCTGTGCGAAAGCAATCTGCATCCCCGGCGCGTCACAAGCACGTCGTCCTCAATCCTTATCCCTAGCTTCTTGGGGATGTAAACCCCCGGCTCGATTGTGACAATGCCGCCTTCGCGCAGGAACTGCCCCGGCTTCTTGTTCAGCTTCGGCTTCGCGTGGATGATTTTCTTCAGGCCGTGGCCCAGCCCGTGGCCGAAATACTTCGCGTGCCAGCCGAGGATTTTGCGCGCGAGCAGGTAAATCTTATTTCCGTCAATTCCGCTGCGCACCTTCGTGATGCATGCTTCATTCGCCCTGCGGACTTTCGCATAAATTTTCCTCTCCGCCGCGCCGGCCTTCCCGAAGTAAACCGTGCGCGTCGTGTCCGAGCAATAGCGATTGAACCGCGCGCCGAAATCGATTACGCAGAACCCTCCGTTGGCGAGCTTTGTGTTTGTTGGCCTGTGGTGCCAGTCAACAGCGTTCTTCCCAATTGCAACAATCGGCGGGAACGCGAGCGCCCCGCCGTTCCTGGAAATTTCGTTTTTGATGAACCGCGCCACGTCAAGCTCGGTTTCAAATTCCCCTTTCATTGCCTTTTTCAGCAGCGCGGAGAAGATTTTGCCGTTGAGGCGGCACCCCTTTCGGATGGAAAAGAGTTTTTTGTCCTTCACGCCAAGGCCTCGTGTTTTGCCGCTTAGGGGGTTACGCGCACGACTTCATAATAATTTATTTCGTTTTCAGAATCAACGACCGCATTCAGCAGCTTGGTTTTAAGGTTGCCGGCGAGCCTCACCATCCTGCTCATTTCGATGAAGTTGTACTTGTCGTCCTGCGATGTAACGTTGATGCACCACTGCGAGTGCGCCTCCCCCGGCTTTTTCCCGCGCGGGTATACCCTGAAATCGAAGCCGAACTTGAACCCTGTTTTGACGACAAAGCCGCGGTCGCGCAAATCACGGAAAACCTGGTGCTTGATGTAAAAATTCTTGATTTTTTTCGAGGCGTATTTCACGAGCTCCTCTTCGCCCACGTTTTTCTGTGTTTTGGCGTCCTCAATTTTCGCTTTTTCCTTTTCCGAAAGGTAGAGCGCCTCGAACAAATCCAGCACAAGCTCGTTTGATTTCTGCTCGCCGAACCCGCGCTGCCTGAGCGTGTCGCCGAGCCGCTTGTCGCGGAGGAAAACCTTGTCGTCAACCAAAATTGCCATGTCAATGTTTATATGCTTGAAAGGTTATAAAATCATCCATTCCAGGCATTTGGCGGTGTTTTTACGGTGCAGAAAATCGACCCTTGGGGCTCTTTCGCTGTAAAGGATTACGGGCACGTTTTCAGGGAGTTCGGGCTGCAGCAGTTCCCGAACGAGTGGGCAGGGAAGCTCGGGCACCTCCTTTTCAAGAGGGGCATTGTGATTGCCCACCGCGACTTTGACCGCGTGCTGAAGAGGATTGAGGCGAAAAAGCCGTTCGTGAACATCACGGGAATCGCTTCCTCAGGCCCATACCATTTGGGGCACAAGGCCGGCATCGACCTCTTCAAGTTCTTCAAGTCAAGGGGCGCGCGGAATTACTTTGCTGTCTGCGACCTCGACGCTTTCCTCAGCAGGCCGGACGAGAAGATTCCGAACCTCGGGGCAGCGAAGAAGTGGGCAGTGCAGAACGCGGCGGATGCGCTCGCGCTCGGGCTAGGCGCCGAGGACATTTACGTCCAGTCGCGAAAGGAAAACCGCTATTACGAATTCGCCTTCGAGCTCAGCAAGAAAATCACGAAGAACACTTTCGAGGCGGTTTACGGCCACGTTGATTTGGGGAAGGTTGCCGCAAACTTTTTGCAGTACGCCGACATAATGCACCCGCAGCTCCCAGAATTTGAAGGCCCGATGCCTTCAATCACGGGAATCGGCCTTGACCAGGACCCGCACGCGCGGCTCACGCGCGACATCGCCAAGCGCCTCCCATACAAAATGGAGGTTCCATCGTTCATTTATTTCAGGCACCAGAGCGGCCTGCAGCCCGGGCAGAAGATGTCTGCTTCTGTCCCCGAAAGCGCGGTTTTCCTGAACGACGACCTGAAAGCGGTTGAAAGGAAAATAAGGCGCGCCTTCTCAGGCGGGCAGCCAACGGTAGAGGAGCACCGGCAGAAAGGCGGGAACCTTGAAGCGGATTTGGTTTTCGAGATGCTGAAGTTCCATTACCCGAACACTAAAGAGCTGGAGAAAATCGGCGCGGAGTTCTCCTGCGGAAAGATGCTCGCCGCGGAGCTCAAGCAGTTCGCGGTTGATTTCTTCGTGCCCTTCCTTAAAGAGCACCAGCGGCGTGCGAAGGAAAACCTGAAGCTCGCGGAGAAGATTGTTTACGGGTGAATTATGAATGCCAGTTGACCCTGCTTTGCGCAAACGGGCATTAGGAAACCCTGCTCTTAAAGCTATGCGGGATGCAGCCTCTAAGCTCCCGAATGCCGGGAAACCGACACCTATCCAGGGAAAGCCAAGTATTCCTAGGCTGCAAGAGGAAAGCACACCATATCATGCGCCGAATGCAAAGCCGCAAATCACTCTAAAAAGAATCCGCCTGTCGAGAGTTTACCCTGGAAAAGTCGGCAACACACTTTACAGGATTTCGGGCGATTTTGTGTATTTTCCCTTCGGGGCAAGAGATTCTACTACTCTTAAGAGAGCGATAGGCACCGATAAACACGGCAGAAAATTCGTGGTTGGGCCGAATTCAGCCCAGTTTTTGGTAATAGACCGGGATGGCATTCTCCGTTTGGAGTATTACGTCGAATAAAGAATCAGAGCACCCTCGCGCCGTTCTGGACTTCCTTCTCCGCGAAGAGCAGCACCGGCCTGCCGTTGTCATCCGCGGCGAGCATCATCCCGTTGCTTTCAATGCCCCGGATTTTCCGCGGCTCGAGGTTCGTGGCAACGGGAACCTGCTTCCCCACAATTTCCTCGGGCGTGTACTGCTGCGCAATGCCCGCGACAAGCTGCCGCTTCTCCGCGCCCAAATCTATTTCGAGGCGGAGAAGCTTGTCTGAGCCCGCCACTTTCTCCGCCGCGAGGACTTTCGCAATCCTGATTTCCATTTTCGAGAATTCCTCGAACTTCATCTTCGGCTGCCGATTCGCTTCCATGCTTTATCCTCCAAAATTTTCATATTACTTCCACGTTCACGCGCTCGCCCTCGAGCTTCTTCACCAGCTGTTCAAAGTACTGGTTCTCCTGCCTTTTGAGCACCACTTTGTCGACTTTGCGGAGCAGCGCCATGTTAAGCACCTTGCTGTGCGTGTCCCCCCATTCGAGGACGTCTTCAGCAGTTTTGCGCTTCTTCCCGACCTCTTTCTTCAAATCCTCCATCACGGTGCGCGCCTTTGAGATATGCGCCGTGGTAAACCCGAATTTTTCCTTCGGGTTCGCGTCAACAACAAGCAAAAGAATGATTTCCTTTGCGCCCTCGAGGGCGCGCTCAAGGAACACCTCGTCATTTTCGGTTTCGGAAAGAATTGGAATCAGAACCTTCATGCGTATCACTCTATGTATTTGTACTGCTCCTTCCTTTTTTCAATTATCTGCCCGTCTTCCGCGAGGAACGCGGCAGCTATTTTCACGAGCGTGGGCGTCAATGAAAGCTTTGCCGATATTGCGGCCAAATCGGATGTTTTCGCGGCCTTGAGCTCCTTCAGGACTTTTTCCTGCACCGCGATGAGCAAATCCGTGCGGATGATGTAGAATTCGCCTGAAAAAGCGCGCGTGCCTCTTATCTCCCCGGATTTTATCCGCTCCTGCAGCTCCGCACTCAGCGCCTTTGCCCGCGCCTCGTTCCTCACCACAAGGAACCCGTCCTTTTCGAGCGTGAATTCCTCGATGGGCTTTTCCATGTTCTCGAATTTCTTTTCCTCCGCGGCCCTGCCCGTGCCTTTTGGCGGGAGGGTATAAAGCGCCTTCCTGAACGTTTCGCTGGACTTGAACTTAATGACCCTGCCCTGCCCCAGCATTTCCGCGAATTTTTTCCTTTCGGCTTCGGAGAGCTTTTTCTCGAACCAGCCCTCCATCCTGTCGCGCGCGGGGGTTTTCCTCAGCAGGCCGATTATTTTCTGCTCGGTTTCATCAATGGGTTTCTGCTGGTTCTGCGGCTTGGCAGGCTCCGCAGCAGCATGTTCCGCCATTGCCGTGCTGTTGGCTTTTGCCCCCTTTATCAGAACCCACATGCCCTCACGGGCCTTGGAAAGCTCATATTCGCTTTCTTTGTCAAGGCCCAGCCTCTTCGCCTCGTCGCCTGTGAACACAAGCGTGAAAGAGCTTCCCTTGGGCTTTATGCCGACCATGCAACCGTTTTGAATAGGGTGTGAAAGTGGTTAAAAAGTCCAAGCCTGCAACATGAACCCATAAGCCGCGCCCTAAAAAGCCGGCCTTTAAAGTCCAAGCCGCTTTTCTGGCCGCCGCGCCCGAATTGGATTTGTTTTTTGTCGCGGTTGTAGCGCTATTTGTTGTTGCAATAATTTCGCGCGGAAAGTGACTTTTGGGCGAAGCCCGCTTCTGGTGGATTTACGGCAGCGTACCTTTGCACTTTGCTGTGCCGCCCCCTATTCCACAAAGCATATATTCTACATTTCTCCATCTATTTGTGATGAAGTGTAAAAATAGTTTTGCTGTGTCTATTGCGCTTTTGTTGGTTTTTGCAACAGGCGTATTTTCAGCACCTGGTTTTTGCGGCACATATAATTTCCAAACCTTTGACGCATATACTCTGCCCAATCCGCAGTGTTGGGATTGGTTGAGCAGTGATCCAATAAACCATTATTCTTGTACTTTTATTAGTTTTATTGGATTTCCTCCCCCAAGCCCCCCTCCTCCTGTTAATCCAGATATTTTTTGTGATAATGGTTATCCAACTGTTAACCCTATTGATACTCAATGTGGTTCAGATAATAAAGTTCGTTGGACTTGTTCTTTTCCAGCAACACCAAATAAAAACTGTTATTCTATTTGCGATTATGGTCCAATAGGAATTTGCGGACCAGATCCTTGTTTTGGGCCTCTTTGTCTTAGCGGGCAACCGAATCCGCAATATGTAACTTGTACTCCTGGTCAATCAATTAATTGGACTTGTGGAACCGCACCTGGAACCACATCTTGTTCTTACCTTGTTCCTTCAGGCGGGCCTGTTTTGATTACTGAAGCGGGGCCAAATATTGAGAGTTACCTTGATGTGAATGTACAATTAACTACTATTGATAGCGGCGGGATAAGCCCTTATATTCACCACTGGTATTTATCATACCCTGCAGGAATTCCAGATAATAATTGTGAGTTTGTTAGGCCTTCTTTGGGAACCTCATCCAATACCCTAAGCCCAAAAGTAACTTGCCATGGAATAAATGGGCGGGTTTATGTTCCTGCACTGGACGACACTAATTCAAAATCGCTTAAAATACAAATCCAGGTTTGGGTATTTGATTCTTCAGCTCCCCAACAAGAAGTCCCTGATGATTTAAATATTATTTTTTATCAGAAACTAAAAATAAATGCTGGCCCAGATCGCGTTGTTGATCCAAGCATTCCAGTTACGTTAAGTGCAAGTGCAACTGGCGGAAAAGCCCCCCGCAATTTTTTCTGGTACTTTCCAGCCCCAAACGCAGCGGATTGTTCAGTTACTGCCGGCTTTGGTACAAATAAGCCCACAATTAGTTGTCTTAACCCAGGAACGTCATCTGATGTTAATGTAGTTTTAACAGACAGTTTTACTGCCCCTGCAGTATCGGATACTGTTACAATAACAACAAGCCCTGCTTATGAGTGCGGTCCTGCTGCTGATAATAGCCCTTATGCGTTTGACG
>CAYJRH010000007.1:24436-28348 GCA_964372565.1 uncultured archaeon | reverse complement strand
CAGGTAGCCGGTTATCCTTCTCTGGTGGTAAACGCTGTCAAGCAGCTTGCTTTGCTTGAGCCAATGCCTTGTCGGAATTGCGAGTTTGGCCGAAAGGCATTCCATGGCAAGGCCCATGCCGGAAAATGAAACCGGCGGCTTCTTCATCGCGTCCCGCATCGTTTCCCTGCACTTCCATACGCCAAGGCTCGGGGTGCCCGAGTCGCCTATCTCCCTGAACACAACCGCTGCGGCCTGCCGCCGTTCACCCAAAAGGTATTCCGCCACTGCAATCCTCGCGGCGTAATAGCCTCCTGCGGTGTTCTCTGCATAGCTCGTGCGCCCCCCGTAAAATTCGTGGTCGGCCATGAATCTCGGCTCCTTTGAATCGAGGTTCCATGAGGCACCGGGCTTGTATGCTTCCAGCAGCTCAAAGCTCCACGGCAAAGGCAGGAGCAGGGCATAGTAATAATTTTCCAGGTAATTGGATTGGAACAGCCTCACATCATCAATTTGCGGGAACTGCTTGATTTTTTCCTCTATGAAATGCCCGGAAAGGCTGCTGTCAATTGCCGTTATGCTCCATCTTGTCGGCACAAACTTCCTGCTCTTTTTCACGCCAAGCATCCCGGCGCTCAAAATTTTGTGGAGCTGGTTCACTCCGACGCCGCCCTTGTACAGCTCGACCATCGCGTCAAGGGATTTCGCGTCAGTGTCGGAAACGAACTTGTCGATTTTCGGGTTGACGGAAGGGTTTTCCGTCATTGAAAACTTCTTCAGGCCGGCCTGCGGCCCCATAGGAGCGTGGAAATCCGAGAACACGGCGCCCCTAATCGATGGCCTTGCATCAAGCTCCATTTCAACGCCCACGGGTTTCTTTGCCATGAGGGTTTCCTGGATTTCCAGCAGCCTGTAATCGGGGTCTGAGGCGGCAGAAATCTGCACCGGAATGTTCCCTCGCACAAGGTTTTCGCGGAAAGAAATGATTTTTTCCGCAGGAAGCCCGAACCACTTGTCGGTGTCATCCGCGAGCCAAGCATCGCCCTGCTCGAGCGCCGGGGCCATTGGCGAGAGGTTCACTTTCGGGTAGCCGTGCCATGAGACGAAAACCCCGGGAGGGGAATGGGTCTGGAGGCGCTTACCGGCAACAGCTGTTGCGGCCAGCTGCCTTCGCTCATACCGCTCTAGGATAAAGCATTTCTGCCCGCACCATAACCGGCCCTTGCACTTGACGCAAACCTCGGGCGAGGGGCTGACTTTTTTCGCCATGAAGAAATTGCTGCAGAAGGTAATTATACGGTTTCGCAGGGGTGGGTGCCGGTGCGAATGCGCCCCAATCATTCGTGCGCAATGTTTCCATGCGCCTTGACGGCCTTGAGCATTTCGGACATTTCCTTGCTCGCCTCAAGAATCTCAATCTCAACAGGGGCGTTGTCCTTCGTGTAATGGGTTATGATGTTGCCCCTCTGCTCCGCAAAATCCGGCTTTCCCCTACCAAGCTCAATCACAAGCGTGTCGGTTTCCTTGTCATACTTATACTTCATATCGTTCGCTCCTAGCCTTGTAGGCCGTGACAACAATAATATCATTCCCCTTTTCCTCGTATATAACCCTTAGTATGTACCCGTTCATCCTATACTAGGCAATTTTCCTGTTTCCCCTGCCTTCAAAAATTTTGGCGGGCCTTTTTAGGCAATTTCCGACCTGAAGCTCGATTATGCCATATTTGGCCATCCTTTCCTTTGCGTGCCATGTGAAAATAAGGCGCATAAATTGAATCACTTTCATCGCCATTATATTCTCTTGCAGGCCCGGTGCCGGTGCGGAAAACAAAACCAATATTAATTTCCCCGACAGTGTTTGTTGCATATGCCCCGGCCGTTCAACCCTATTGTGATTCCACAAATGCGGCTCAAGAGGAGCCAGAGGGAAATGCGAAAGGTTGTAAAGGGAGCAGCCAAAGGAGCGGCAATGCATATGATTCCGTTTTTATTGCTTCCATTCCATAATTGCTAAAGGTAACCATGCAGGGAAAAATCACGCTGGAGTTCCCCGACGGGAAGAAGCTGGAATTCAAAAGCGGCACCACTGCGCGCGAAATCGCCGAAAAAATCGGGCCGCGCCTCGCGAAGGATGCGCTTTCCGCAAAATTGGGGGAGCGCGTGATTGAGCTTGAGCTGCCCATTGAGGAAAGCGGTAAGTTCAGGATACTCACTTGGGATGACGCCGAGGGAAAGAAGAGCATGTGGCACACGGGCGCGCACGTGCTGGCCGAGGCCGTGCTTGCGCTTTACCCGGATGCCAAGCCCACGATAGGGCCGCCCATCGACGAGGGCTTTTACTACGACTTTTTTGTGGAAAGGCCGTTCACCCCGGAGGCGCTTGAAAAAATCCGGAAGAAGATGATGGAGATTGTGAATGAGAAAAGGAAAATTGAAAGAGAAGTTGTGGACAAAAAAAGCGCGCTCCGGAAATTTTCAGGGAACAGGTTCAAGCAGGAGCTCATCGAGGAGTTCTCTGGCGAGGGCAAAACCCTCACTGTTTACAGGCAGGGGGAATTCTATGATTTGTGCAGGGGCGGCCACGTGTCGAACACGGAAAAAATAGGCGCGGTGAAGCTGCTGAAAGTTTCGGCTTCGTACTGGCGCGGCGATTCGAAGCGCGAATCCCTCCAAAGAATTTATGGAATAGCTTTCCCGAAGGCGTCCATGCTCGAGGAATGGGAGAAGATGCGCGAGGAAGCAGAGAAGCGCGGCCATATGAAGCTTGGCAAGGAGCTGCGCCTTTTCACAATGCAGCAGGAGGCGCCGGGCACGGTTTTCTTCTATGAGAATGGCACTTCAATCTGGAATTCGCTCATCGGGTTCGCGAGGGAGCAGCAGGCGAAGAGGGATTACAGGGAAGTCATTACGCCTATCATCCTGAAGAAGGAACTCTGGCTGAAGAGCGGGCACTGGGAGCACTACAAGCAGAACATGTACTTCACCACAATTGACAACGAGGAATATGCCGTAAAGCCGATGAACTGCCCGGGGCACATCCTGGTTTACGCGAGCGAGCGGCACTCCTACAGGGATTTGCCGATAAGGATGGCAGAGTTCGGCATGGTGCACAGGCACGAGCTCTCAGGGGTATTGAACGGATTGCTGCGCGTCAGGAAGTTCACGCAGGATGACACGCACATTTTCTGCACGCCCGGGCAGATTGAGGGCGAGGTGAAGGGGCTGCTCGAAATGGTCGACGAGTACTACAGGACGTTCGGCTTTGAGTACCGCATCGAGCTGAGCACGAGGCCGGAAAAGGCGATGGGGGAAAAGGAAAAATGGGATGAGGCCGAGGCAGCGCTCAATAATGCGCTGGTGCACTCGGGAAAAAAATTCAAGGTCAATGAAGGCGACGGCACGTTCTACGGCCCGAAAATAGATTTCCACATAAAGGACGCGCTCGGGAGGAGCTGGCAGCTCGGGACAATACAGATGGATTTCCAGATGCCGGAAAAGTTCGGCATAAGCTACATTGGCACGGACGACACTGAAAAGAGGCCTGTCATGATTCACCGAGCGATATTTGGCTCGATGGAGCGCTTCATCGGGATACTTATAGAGCATTATGCGGGCGCGTTCCCGCTCTGGCTTGCGCCCGTGCAGGTGAAAGTCATTTCCGTGAGCGAAAAGCACGCAGAGTACGCGAAGAAGGTGCACTCCGGGCTGATTGAAAAAGGGGTAAGGAGCGAGCTTGACACAAGGCCGGAAACCGTCGGCTTCAAGGTGCGCGAGGCGCAGCTGCAGAAAGTGCCTTACATCCTCAATGTGGGCGAGAAGGAGGAAAAGGCCAGCACTGTCGCGGTGCGCGACCGCTCCGGAAAAGTCCAGTTCGGGGTGAAAAGCGCGGAGTTCGCGGAAAGGGTGCTGAAGGAAATAAGCGAAAGGAAAT
>CAYJRH010000007.1:13494-24336 GCA_964372565.1 uncultured archaeon | reverse complement strand
CGGTTGTTATTTAAACAAAAAAAGCCATGTATAACCTGGCGAAAAAGCCGAACTTGGAGTGAGGCTTTTTCCGGTTTCCGTCAACGGAACGGAAGCCGAGCATAAAGGCCAAAGCCAATGGCGATGGCTTCCGTTGGGTTGATTTTATGCCGGATTACATGGACCAGCTTTTCCTGAAGGTGAAGAAGCCCAAGGAGCAGAAGCAGGCGCCGGAAACAAAGGAAAATAAACCCGCGCCGCTGGGCCGGCCTGCGCCGCCGGAAAAATCGGCTGCGCAAACGGATTCTAAAGCACGGCCAAAGCCCGCGGAAACGGCAGCTGCAGGGCAGGCAGCCACAAGCCTCGATGATGTGAAGAGGAAAATAACCGAGATGAAGGCGGAGGCGTCGTTCTTTTTGAAAGGGCCAGAGATAGCCCCGCTGCCTGAGGAAGCCGAGGGCTACATGAAATCCAAGACGGAAAAGGAAATAGAAAATTCCGACAAGTCGGAAATAGATTCATATGGGTCGACAAAGATTTACAAGCTGCCGGGGCAGCCGCTGCTTTATTACTGGACGCCGGTCGTAAGGCCGGGCGGCTCGGAGAAATCGATAATCAACACAATCAAGGAAGTCGCGACAAGGGTAATCAGCATAGCACCCTACAAGATAAGGGACCCGGAGCAAAGGAGGAACGTTTACTTCCAGCGCGTGCTTGAAATCATAAGGGATTCGCCCGAGCTGAACATACCGAAAGCCAAGTATGAATTTTACGCCGATGCCGTTGTGCGCGAGATGGTGGGCTACGGGATAATCGACAGCCTCATAAAGGATGACCAGCTCGAAGAAATCATGGTCATAGGGCCGGATGTGCCGGTGTTCGTGTTCCACAGGAAATACGAAATGATGATAACCAACATAGAATTCTTTTCGGACAGCGAAATACAGGACCTCATCAACAGGATTGCGCGGCAGATTGGCAGGCGCATGGACATCTCCTCGCCGTTGCTGGATGCGAGGCTGCCTGACGGGAGCAGGGTAAACGCGACAATGCCGCCGGCAACTGTTGCGGGCTCAACGCTCACAATCAGGAAATTCAGGGAGGAGCCCTTCAGCATCATAGACCTGATCAATGAAGGAACCGCAGACCCGCAGTCCGCGGCGTTCCTCTGGCTCGCAACCGAAGGCCTCGGGGCAAGGCCGGCGAACATCCTCATTTCCGGCGGAACCGGCGCGGGAAAAACAACCCTTCTCAACGTCCTCGCAACTTTCATCCCCGACACCGACAGGATAATCACCATAGAGGACACGGCGGAACTCAACCTCCCGATGAAGCACTGGATAAGGATGGAAGCAAGGCCTCCCGGCCTTGAAGGCACTGGCGAGCTCACGCTTGACATCCTCACGAAAAACTCGCTGAGGATGAGGCCCGACCGCATAATTGTGGGAGAAGTCAGGCACGACGAGGCGTTCACGCTCTTCACGGGATTCAACACGGGGCATGACGGGTGCCTTGCCCCGGAAACAAAAATTGCGCTCACAACAGGCATCAGGGAAATCGGGGAATTCACCGAATGCCTGTTCTCGAAGAACGGCACGTGGAAGGAAGGCGAGTGGGAAGTGTGCGATACCAAAGGCGAATTCATAAATTCGGCGGATGACGCCGGAAAAATATCGGCACGGGAAATAGTGCAGGCGCGGAGAAAGCCGCACCAAGGCGTTGCCCACCACATAAAGCTGGCGTCAGGCGCGGAACTAACCTGCACAGGGAACCACCCACTCTTCACGCTCAAAAACGGCGAGGTTGTTCAGGTTAAAGCGGAAAATCTCGCGGAAGGCATGAGAGTCGCCACGCCGAGGAAACTCATACGCGAAGAAAAAGCCTCCGAGCCTGAAACGGAATACTGGAGCGGCCTGCTGCACGGGGATGGGCACATAAATGAGAGGACACGGATGGGGGAGAAAAACGGGAAAGCATATAAATGCATGGAAGGTTCCGTGAACCTTTACGCTGAAGAGCGGGAAACAATACCCAAATTCATTGAATTCATGAAAACGCATTTTGAAGGAACGCATGCCGGGGTTGCCTGCCCGGGGCCGGAAAAGCAATGCTACGAGGCGCACGTAAGCGGCAGCAAAAAAGCAAGGATGGCCACTGAACTGCTCGGCATGCCTTCAGGAAACAGGAACAAGGCAAAAATGCCCAACCTTCATTATACCGCCGCACTCCGCGAGTTTGTCGCGGGCTTCTTTGATGCAGAGGGGCATGTTGACCTGAACAACAACGCGCTCGTGCTTTCATGCGCAAACGAAAACTACATTGACTTCTTCAGGTATGCCCTCCTCACCGAAGGCATAGTTTCGAGGAAATACGAATCAAAGTCCGGCGGCTACAGGTGGCACAGGCTGTACATTTATGGCGCCGGCCAAACGAGGAAGTTTTACGAAAAATTCCCTATACGGTTCGGCGAGAAAATAAAGAAGCTCGAGGAAATGATTGGAAAGAAGGCAAAACCCAACACGAATGTGGACCTTATCGAATGCAACAGCGCAATCACACGGCTCCTTGAGCTGGCTTCTGAAAAAGGGCGGAGCAGTTCCGAGGTTGCAATGAGGGCAGGGCTTTCACAGGGGCTTTTGGGTTTCTATAAAAGGAATGAAAGGACGCCGAGCCGCGCGGCGGTTTTGTCGCTTGCAAAGGCATTCGAGTCGCTTGGAATCGATGCCTCAAAGCTCGGGGAACTTGCCGAAGCCGAGATTTTTTGGGATGCGGTAAGCGCAACCCACTCTTTCCCATACAACGGGTTTGTATATGACCTCACGGTGAGCGAACCCGTCAAGTCCTGTGGCAAGCCGCATAATTTCGTCGCGGAAGGGATAATTGTCGGCAATTCCATGGGAACCGTGCACGCGAACTCGCCCGAAGAAACGATTGTCAGGGTGACCAACCCGCCGATGAACGTGCCTGAAGTGATGCTCTCCGGCCTGAATTTCATCATTGTGATACACAGGATGCATGACAACAAGCGCGGGACCATAAGGCGCATAACTGAAATCGCGGAAGTCGTGAATGCGCTCAGGGGGAAGCCGAAAACGAACAGCATTTATAAGTGGGACCCTGTGTCGGACAGGCTTAAGAGGACCGATGAGGCAATGGAATACATGATTACCATTTCGGAGCTTACAGGCATGACAAGGAGGCAGATCGAGGACGAAATCGACAGGCGCGCGGCGTTCCTCTCAAAGCTCGTCAAGGACAGGGTCGTGAACATGAAGGACTGCAGCAAGAGGATGAAGGAGTTCATTGCGAAAAGAAGCTGAGAAAAATGGGAGAACTGGAAAAGATAAAGAAGCAGATCGAGGAAAAGGAGGAAAAGAAGGCCCTCGACGAGCTCAAGGAACAGAGGCTGGACTCGAAGCAGGTCGACAGGATTGTCGAGCGCATAAAAAAGAAATACACGGACCAGGGCATGGAAACGGAGCCCGTGGGCGGGAAGCTCGGCGAGCTGCGCGGAATCATAACCGAAAGCCAAAAGGTTAAAATCGATGTTGAAAGCATCGGCGACCTCCAGGAATTCAGGTCGCCAATCATAAAAAGGCTCGGCAAATTCTACGGCCTGCTCAAGCCGCTGATGGACGTCATAATAGAATTCCTGAAGCGGTTCCCGGTGACCGCTGAAACGAGGTATTACCTGTACTCCGCGAACATGCGCTTCTCAATCACGCAGTGGCTCGCGCTCACGGCTTCGGCAATGGTCTTTTCCATGCTGCTCATGGGGCTGGTCATTGGCGGGCTTTCTATTTACTTCGACATCACGCATGCATACACCGTATTGCTGACAATCGCCACGGGATTTTTCGTGATGGTTGTAATGCTCCTTATACCGCGCTCCGCGGCGCGCCGCAGGGGGGAGGCTGTAAGCACCGAGCTGCCATTCGCGCTGAGGCACATGGCAACAGAGCTCAAGGCGGGATTGGGATTGTACAAGACAATCCAGACCATTGCTGTCGCGGATTATGGCATGCTAAGCGAGGAGTTTGCCCGCACTGTCACAGAAATCGAGGAAGGCACAGATGCAAAGGATGCGCTCACGCATTTCGCAATGAGGACCCAGTCAAAGGCCCTGAGGAGCGCGCTGCTCCATGTTGTGCGCGCCCTCAAGACCGGAGGGAACCTCTCGGACATAATGAGCACAATCGCGGAGGACGTGAGCTTTGACATGAGGGTGAGGGTGCGGGATTACGCCGAGAAAATGAACTTCTTCGGCGTGATTTACATTTTTGCCGCAATCGTGGCGCCGGTTTTCCTCGCGATTATCGGCGCTGTGCTCAACGCGCCTGTTTCAATCGGGAATGTCGGGCTGCCTCCCATGCTAATAACGATAGTGCTTATAGTTGTAATGCCGGCAATACTTGGCGTGCTGGTGGTTTACCTCAAGATGAGCGAACCGAAGGTGTGAAAACATGGAACTGAAGCTGCTGCAAAACATGCCGGTGCTGAGGAACAGCAAACTGCTCAGGAACTATTCCGAAAGCCTGAGGAGCTCCGAGTTCAGGGTCGACCCGATACTGTGGATAGCCCTTTCTGCCGGCATTGCCATGCTCGTGGGCCTTGGAGTGTGGTACACCACGACAAACATCATTTTCATGAAGGAGGGCATCCAGCTCGGCGTGATATTCTTCCTCGTCGCGGTCGACATGCTCATAGGATACCCTTTCATAATGGCGGAAAGGAGGATTGAGCGGATTGAGGAGGATTTGCCCGATGCGCTGAGGCAGATGGCGGACACATTGAAGAGCGGCGGCACATATGAATACGCGCTGCGCGAGGTCGTGAATTCGGAGCTCGGGCCGCTCAAAAAGGAAATAAACGAGGTCCTGAAAAAGCTCGAGGAGGGCGAGAATTTCGAAACCTCGCTCAAAACCCTCGGTGCGAATGTCGATTCAAGGCTTGTCAGGAGGACCGTAACGATAATCATCGATGCCGTTTCAGCCGGAGCCGGCCTCGCGAACGTGCTGGAGGAGATTGCCGAGGATGTGAGGGAAACACACAGGATACAGAAGGAGAGGCTTGCAAGAACGGTTCTGCAGGTGATATTCATGTTTGTCGCGGGAGGAATAGTCGCGCCGATGATATTCGGCTTTGTCGCGACAATCTCGAAGGTGCTGCTCAACGCCTCCGCTGCCGCGGTCAGCGCGGAGAGGGCCGCGGAAGCGAACAATGCGCTGGGCATAATCCAGCTTTCGATACAGGGGTACATCCTGATAGAATCGGTTGTTACAGGATTGATGATTTCCATCATGAGGGAGGGCAAAATCAGCAAAAGTATTATATATATCCCTATCCTCCTGTGTATAGCGTATGTATCCTACCTTATAGCCGGATTTGTTTCCGGCATGCTGGTGGGTGTTGGGACATGAAGGTCTTCAAAGAGGAAAAGGGGCAGGGCGCCACGGAAATCCTGCTGGTTCTCGGCCTCGCAGTTGTCGCGGCAATAACCGTCGGCTTCTTCCTCAAGAACTTCGTGACCCAGCAAGTACAGCCGGAAGTACAGGGGAAATTGTAATTGTAAAACAAAGGGAGGAAAAACATGGACAAAAAAGGACAAGGAGCGCTTGAATACCTGCTGCTCATAGGGGGGGCGATAGTCGTCGCGGTTGTCGTGGTGACATTGCTGCTCAATTTGGGGAGCACAGGCGGCGGAACAAGCTCCGGCGCGGCTGCAGGCTCAATATGCTCGCAGAAGGCTGTGGCGTTCGCAAACACATATGGAAGAGCGGGAGATTGTGATGAAAATGGATTAGGAACCGCAGCTGCGCCTTTCGCCCAAGATGCCAGAAGAGTTTGGGTGGACAAGTGCTATGTGTGCACAGGTGCATACCCTGCATGTAATGCGACAGTATCTACGGGCACATGGACTGCGGGCACATGTACAAGTAATTAAATACAATTTTGGGCATGGCCGCTGGCCATGCAATTTCTTATTTTTCTTTTTTCTCAATCCTCGGCCGAAGGGCGCCCAAAAGCAATAAATACACCGGCGCCGTAAATAATGCTGGTTCGCATGGATGAAAGGGCGCAGGTTTCGGTGGAGTATCTTCTAACCGTAATGTTCGCGGTTATGCTGGTCATTGTCGTCACCATCATCGCGTTCAACGTTTCAATCCTCGCTGACAGGGCGCAGCTCAAGGTCGTGCAGAACCGGGACAGCGCAATATCATCTTTAATGGGTTAAATGCGAAGCAAGCCTGTTCACAGGACAGGCTGCCGCCCTTCCGGGCCGTAACTCGGAGTGCGGAACAAGGGCTCGGCAATATCGAGCCTAATGTGGTAAATGCAACTTGGCTTATCCCCCGTATGACCTGATTGCGGGCCGAACGCCAGCCACGGGGAGGGCTGGCCAAACTTCCATGAAGGGCCGCCAAAGGAATGCTTTTATTCCCCTTGGCGGAAATGGTATTGCAGCAGGTGATTGCATGCGCGCCATGACCATACCATTGCCGGACGATATAAAAAGGGAAATTGAAGACACCAAATCTGTCAACTGGGTAAAAGTCGCCAGCAGGGCTATTATTGCAAAGGCAGCCCATTTGAGGCTATTCAAGGGGATAGTCTCCGGTTCAAGGCTTACCCAGAAAGATGCGCTTGAAATCGGGAGAAAAATAAACGCAGACATGCACAGAGGCCTGCAGAAAAAGAAGGGCGGCTAATGGATGCAACTTGTGGTTGACCCAACATAGTCGTTGCGGCACTCATAAAAAGCGGTGGCAAAACCGTTGACCTCCTCTTTTCGGAAGAACTGGAACTTATCGCGCCGGATGGGCATGTTCCTGCGGGAGGAACTTGCCCGGCACCAAATCGAAATAACCGGGAAATCGGGGCTCACGCAAGCGAAATTTGAGATGCTGCTCGCGCTGATAGACACTCGCATCACTTTTATACCTTTGCATGATTTTGAGGGCATGATGGAGGAAGCCGTTGCTGTTTCGCCAGATGCCGATGATGCGATGTACTTCGCGCTTGCCATGAAGCACAATTGCGCTGTCTGGTCCAACGACAAGGCCCTGAAAAAGCAGGACAAAGTCATGGTCTTCGGCACTTCAGAACTCTTGCGAAAGCTTGCGCAGTGACTGTAAAACAGTCGGAACTGCCGCGCGGCGCACCGGCACCGAACCCTCCAAGGGCATTTAACCTCTCCAATGCCAATGAATTTTCATGGCGCGGAAATTTTACCTCGACACCGCCATCTGGCGCGACTATTTCGAGGACAGGAAGGACAACATGAGGCCGCTTGGCGAGTTCGCTTTCCGGTTCCTGAAAAGTTGCGAGAAGAAGGGCAACACTGTTTTGTATTCCGCTTTGGTTGTTGAGGAATTGGAATCTCATTATTCAAAAGAAAGGGTTGTTGAGGTTTTTTTCTATTTCAGGCATATGCTTGCCGAAGTCCGGATTTCGGATGGGCAAATTTCGGAAGCCCGTAAAATAGCGCCTTCCACACAAGGAACACATCTCAAAGATGCCTTGCATGCGGTTCTTGCTAGAGACAACGCGGCAATAATGGTGGCAAGGGACAAACACTGTTTGATGCCTTGGCTGATTTTGTAGAAGTTGCCAAGCCTGAAGACATTCATTTTTGAGCAAATTTCTTTTCAAGCATTCCTATGAACTCTTCCCCGGCTTTTTCCGTCAACGCCCTGAATTCGTCATCGGTCTTTGCTTTCCCTTTGCCCTTGAATACCCCTCTTGCGGCAAACAGCGCGTCCCACGCCTTCTTTTTCGCAGCCTCGTCCTCAAGCAGTTTAATCTTGGTCCTCATTGCATCCCTGACGAACTCCGTTTTAGTGGAGTACTGGAATTCTGTAATTGCCCACCGCACCTTTTTCGCAAAAGGCGTTTCAAGCTTTATGCTCAAAGTTTCCATATTACTAAGTAATACCAAGTAAGTATTTAAATGCAACGTTTTTCCGCAGCGGGCTGACACCTGCAGGCAAAATAGCTAATTAAATAAGCACTGGGAACATTAATTTCTGGGCTGAAGCCAAATGGTCCCTTTCACTGCAGTTTATTTTTTCGTTTCGCTTGCCGCGCTCGCCATCGCCACGTACACAGACCTCAGGGAAAGGCTTGTTAGCAACCGCCTCACTTACGGCGTTGCAGTGCTGGCGATATTGCTGAAAGCGTCGGAATCTTATTTATCCGGCAGCATTGCGCCGCTTGAAAGCGCGCTTCTCGGCGGGGCAATCGGGTTTGCGGCTTCTTATGTTCTTTACAGGCTCGGCGTGTGGGCGGGCGGCGACGTGAAGCTCGTGACGGCGATTTCAATATTGAATCCAATAAATTATGCATACCTCGCGGGCGCATTCGGGCTCCAGGCCCTTGCGGCGGGGCCATTGGGGTTGCCGGTGTTTTCAATCGCCCTCATATTGTGCTCTGGCCTGATGGTTTTCCCGATAGGGGTTGCGATGACGCTTTCCGCCGCGTTCTCAGGAAAAGGGATTATTAATTCGGCAATTGGGGCGGCAAAGACGAAGGCCGTGGATGCGGTTGCGGGGGCAGCGCTTTTCATCGGGGGCGCGTCCAGCGCGGAATGGGCCATTGGATTAATCCGGCAATTGGCGGGCGGCGCTGCTCAGGGCGGCAAATGGTTTTACCAGTCGTTAAGCCCGGATGCTTTATCTGCACCCGGTTTTGCGCCGGCTGCGTGGATTGCGGGCTTTGCGGTTATGGCCGCCGCATCGACGCTTCCGAAGGGCTCGAGGGTGCGCGTTTCCTTCACCTATGCGCTCGCGGGGCTTGCCCTTGCACCGATCGGATTCATTGCCGGCGTGCTTGGGATTGCGGTTCCGCTCGTCGCCATTTTATTCCTGTGGAAGCTTTATGCCGAGAGCAGGAAAATGGCTTTCTCCGAAATCGTAAAATCGTCAAAAATCGAGGAGGGGATGGTGCCGGACGGGTTCATTGTGGAGAGGAAAGGAAGGATTTTTCTGGAACAAGCGCCGGGCATGAGAAGCGTTATAAACAACTTAATCAGTAATAGGATGCGAAACCCCGCGGAAGCGCTGAAGCCTTTGGGAAAAGTGATCGCTTCGCCGGCGGATGCGGGAGGGCTTACAAAGGAGGCAGCAGGGCTCTTAAAAAAGATGGCTGCGAAAGGCCTGGGCCCGCGCAATATCACGGTGAAAAAAACCATGGCGTTCGTTCCCGCAATCCTCGCGGGGTATGTTGCCCTCCAGCTTGGGGGAGATTTCATATGGAAGTTCCTGTTCGGGGCTATGCAATGAAAAAAGATTTTGGCGGAAGGGGGCAGGCGACAGTTGAATTCATTCTTGTGCTCTTTATAGCAATGGCATTCATAATCGCAATTATCCAGCCCAATGCGGATTATGCCGCCGCTTCCGCGCAGGACGTTGCGAACCTCGGCAAGCTCAGGATTTCCGCCGACAAGCTTGCAAATGCAATTGAATATGTTTCGGTTTCGGGGATAGGAACGAGGCAGACCATGCAGCTGCTCGTGCCTTCAGGAGCCGTGATTAAATGCGAGCCCGCGGTGGATTCGGACAGGGTTAGGTTTGTTTACACGCTGGCCTCGGGGCGGGGGGTTGCCGCGTGCGAAGGCGACGAGGATATTGTTGGCGCCGACTGCAACAGCTCCATTGCAATCGGGGCCAGATTTAACTGCGGCCCCTCTGCTGTAGTGGTGCCGGGAACTTACTCCGCAATTGTCGAGAAGGGCAACAACGGCAATGTGCTCGCAACTCTAAGCGTGGTGCAATGAAGCGCATGAAACAGCAGAGCGGCCAATCAAGCATCGAGCTCATTATCATAGTGTCGCTCGCGGTAGTGCTTTGTTTTCTTGTGCTGTCGCGCTTCTCCACCCTGCAGGACAGCATATTCACTTCAGCATCGGCAAGGCAGGCGCTGATAAACCAAATGGGGCAGATGGACAGCAATTACAATATAATAAAGATTAATGAGGCGGAATGCGATGACAGCATAAGGGTTAATGTCCAGGTAAGCCAGGTGCCGAATGCAGGCGACCAGATAGCAATTTCCAAAAAAGTCGAGGCCGGCGTTATTTCCACGCGCAATATTGGCGGAAAATTCGTCAGCGTCTTTTTCAATGAGCCGGTTAAACTGCTGTGCAGCACCTTTATATCGCCGTAAACTGCTGTGCAGCACCTTTATATCGCCGCCTGCCGCCGGCAATTACCCGCCATCTGTGTCCTTTACCTACCCTGCGCCCAACGGCAATATTACCATACAAATGCCGCCGTTCCAATTGCCGTTGACGCGGTGGATGCCGATGGAACAATATCTTACGTCAGTTTTTACGTGAATGATATTCCAAAAATCACTGACACGGTTTTCCCATATTCTTACAATTGGACGCCTACTGCTATCGGGGCTTATGTGCTCAAGGCAAAGGCAGGGGACAATCTCGGCGGATCCACGAGCGTATCCATTACCGTAAACGTAGCCAACGACGTTCCTCCATCGGCAAACCTGACCAGCCCCAGTACAGGCGCAGAATATTATTATGCGGACCCTGACACATCCGCTCCGGTGCCGCTCGCAGCGACGGCTTTGGACAGCGACGGGACAATAACAAAAGTCGAGTTTTACCAGGCGGGCGCAAATTATATTGGGACAGCCACCACCTCGCCTTATACGTTCACATGGGATACAGGGGAAGGCGCTTACACTATTTATGCAAGAGCATACGACAATGACAACGTTGCGAGCAGCCCGGCCCCTGTATCCTTTACTGTTTATCAGTCAGTATGCGGTACAGGAGACGAAGAGTGCGACTTCCCAGGCATAACCAAAACTTGCGCAGATTGGGGCGGGCCGATTTGTTATGGG
>CAYJRH010000007.1:9206-13394 GCA_964372565.1 uncultured archaeon | reverse complement strand
TGCACCGGCACCTGCAACCCTTAATGGGCATTTTCCGCAAACCCTCTACTTCGTCAATCGTCGATTTTTTAATCTTTTTCTAATATTATCAAAGCATGGAGTTTGACCTTGAAAAAGCCAAGTATGCAGGAATAGCCCTTTCAATTGCGGGTTTTGTTGCGCTTGTCCTGCTCCTGCCCGAAGACACATACACTCCAATAAGGAACATCGGGGAAAGCGATGCCGGCGCAGCGGTAAAAATCTCCGGAACCGTAATGGGCGCCGAACCAAGCGGAAGGAACGTCTTTTTCACTTTGAATGACGGCGCGAGAATAAAGGCGGCGGTTTTCAGGGCGACGCAGGATGAGCTTGCAGCAATAAAAAACGGCGCAATTGTCGAAGCGCGGGGAAAAATTTCCGTGTACAAAGGCCGCCCAGAACTGATTGTGGAAGAAGTGAGGAGAATTGGCTGAGGAGCTTCTCTGGCTCATTGCCGGGCTTTTGGCAGGGATGGTTTCCGGGCTTACCCCTGGCCTGCATGCCAACACAATAGCATTCCTCGGGACATTTGCCCCTGCGGAAAACAGGCTGGGCTTCGCAATGTTTGTTGTTGCAATGGGGGTTTCGCATTCGTTTTTTGATGCGATACCTAGCATACTCCTCGGCGCGCCGTCAGAGGAAAGCTCCGTGAACCTGCTGCCGGGGCACAGCATGCTTCTCCGCGGAGACGGCATGCTCGCAATCAGGCTGATGGCTTTTGGCGGGCTTGCAACAGGCATTTTTGCAATCGCGCTCCTTCCCGTTTTTTTCGCCCTCGCGCAAAATTATTCAGCGGTTCTGGCAATGCTGATGCCCGCGCTCATTGCCGCAACTTTCCTGATGATGGTTTGGTATGAGAAGAACCGCACCGAAGCGATTATTGTGGCGGTTGCTTCCGGGATGCTTGGGGTGATTGTGCTGGATTCAGCGGTGAGGGACCCTGTATTTACGCTCGTGATAGGGTTTTTCGCCTTGTCCGGGCTCGCCCAATCGGTTCTCACCGGGGCGAAAATCCCCGAACAAAAGAAAGAAAAACATGGCAAAGCAAAAGCAAGCACGGGGTTTGTTTCAGCGCTGACATCGGGGTTCCTTGCGATTGTGCCGGGAATCGGGCCAAGCCAGGCCGCGACAATAGTGCGGGCGCTTTACAGGAAACTCACCGAAGCCGAATACCTTGTCCTGAACGGCGGAATAAATTCGGGGAACCTGTTCTTCAGCATCCTGATGCTTTACTCCCTCGGGAAAACGCGCACGGGAATGGCGGCGGCACTGAACGGAATTGTTTCAATGGATGCGGGAACAACCGCTACCCTGCTTGCAACCGCCGCAGTTGCAATAGGGTTCTCCGCGGCGCTTGTGCCTTTTGTCGCGGAACGCGCGATTTCAATTATGCGCAAGGTTGATTACAGGAAGGCTGGAATTGCGATAATTTCGCTGCTCACTGGGCTGCTTTTCTGGCTCTCCGGAATTTCCGGGATTGCGGCGGCATTGTGCGCCGCCGGGATTTCACTTTATGCAATCGGCTCAAATGTGAAGAGGAGCAACTGCATGGCGTTCCTGCTCCTGCCGACAATGCTGTTTTACCTTGGGGCCTAAATGATTTATCAGGCAAAATGTACGCAGATTTGCTGACCAAGATAGAAATATTAATTTTATTATGTTTGTATTATTTTTACATGTCGGAAACCATGCTAGTCAAAAAGTCGAACATCGAAGGCACGGGCGGTTTTGCATCAAAAAATTTTAAACTAGGCGAAGCAATTTGCAGAATGCGCGGCGAGCTTATAACTTTTGAGGAACTTAAAAGGCGTTATGATTCGGGGAAAGAAAAAATATGCAACCCCCTGCAAGTGACTGAAAAGACTTACATTGACATGACAGAACCATATGTCTGCGTCAATCATTCTTGCACTCCGAATTGCGGGATAAGGAAAAAAGCCGAATTATTTGCATTAACGGACATTAAGAAAGGTGAAGAGCTCACTTATGATTATTCAACCACTGAATGGACTTACGAAAAATTTGGCAAGTACAAGGAATGGGCGATGGAGTGCAACTGCAATTCTGAAAAGTGCAGGGGAACTCTCGGCCAATTTCCCACGCTCTCCCCAAAACTTAAAAAAGATTATTTTAAAGCGGGGGCGCTTCAGGATTTTATCCTCAGAAAGCTGGAAAAGAAAATGTTCTCTTAACGCTCATTGACTTCCATGAAAGGAATTTAAGAACGAAGCCCGCCCAGCAAAAAAGTATTTAAGGCGGCTGCTAGCAATTTAATCATGTACAGCATCAGGAGAATCACGCTCGAATCGATAATCGTTGCCTCGCGGAATGTTTACCCGCAGGAATTCTTTTCCATGCTGGGAGGGAAAAACAAAACCATCGAAGAGCTAGTTGTCGTGCCAGCAGTGTTCGGCGACGATTTTTCCTCTTACAGGATGGACCTGGTGCCCATTGACAAGAGCATCATAGGAACGGTGCACTCGCATCCGTCGCGGGCGAATTACCCATCCGACGCGGATTTGGAGTCTTTCTCAAAATTCGGGGAAATACACCTCATTATCGGCTACCCCTACGATTTTAATACGGTAAGAGCTTTCGATAATAAAGGAAAAAAAATAACCCTCAACGTGGTTGAATGAAAAACACCGGCATATTTATGGCCTGTTGCAAACAGGCCGACGTATGCTCCCTCCCGAGGAGCATGCTCGGGGTGGTCGAATGAAACCTGCGCACACCCTGGTTCTCCTGCGACATGGCGAAACCCAGTATAATGTCGACAAGAGGTTCTGCGGCTGGACCGATGTCGGAATGACGGAGAAGGGCGAAGCGGACTGCAGGAAAGCGGGCGAGTTGCTCGGGTCAAAAGGTTTTGAGTTTGATGTCGCATACGTATCAGCCCTGAAAAGGTCGGTCAAAACAGCAACAATAGTGCTGGAAGCAATGGGTTCAGAAGATACCAGAATTGTTTCAAACTGGCGCCTGAATGAAAGGCACTACGGCGCATTGCAGGGGCAATACCATGCTGACGTGGCAAAGAAATACGGGGCTGAACAGGTTTTCCTTTGGAGAAGGAGCTTTGATGTGAGGCCGCCGGCGCTGGAAAAAACAGATGAGCGTTATCCAGGGAATGACAGCAAATATAAGGAATTGAGCGCGGAGGGCTTGCCGACGTGCGAAAGCCTGAAGGACACTATTGCAAGGGTGCTCCCTTTTTGGGAAAAAGAAATCGCCCCTGCAATAAAAAGCGGGAAAAGGGCGCTGGTTGCAGCGCATGGAAACAGCCTGCGCGCGCTGGTAAAGCGCCTTGATGGGATAAGCGATTCGGAAATACCAAAGCTGGAGATACCCACGGGAAAACCCCTTATCTACGAGCTAGACAAGAAACTCAAACAAATAAAACACTACTATCTTGAATAAGCGCACTTCAGTTGAAGGAATCTGCCTCAGAAAGGGTTAAATAACAAAAAATCCCTATTGATTGAAATGCGGTCCGGCCAATCAAGCGTCGATTTAATGCTGGCATTATTGTTTGCGGTCGCGTTCTTCAGCGTGCTTGCAATCCTCAACCAGAATTATGAAAGGGACATCAAGGAATCCGCAATCAAGGGCGGGCTCCAGGCAATCCTTGCCGATGTTTACACTGCCACAGCCTCGGCAAAGGCATATGACCTGAACATTAATTATGCTTCCCCGGAGCTGAGGACAGGGCAGAGTACGAAGGCGGAGGACTGCAAAATAAAATTCCGCGATTCCGGGCCAAATACAGATATTAATGTAATCTCCGGCACACTCGGGAAAGCGTACACGGGAATTGAGTTAACCGACACATTATTCAACGGCAAACTTATTTCGTCTTATGGAGGAACTTTGATTTTAAACTGCGGAACAAAATTCACGATTGAGAAGGCATGATTATGGAAAACCCGCGCGCGCAAAAAGGGCAGCTTTTCTCCCTTGATTTCCTTATAGCCATGGGCATCGCAGTGCTCGCAATCGGGCTGCTGCTGAACCACTACTCGATTTCCGCAACCGCCGCGCGAGAGGCCAGGATACAGAACGAGCTGAACTCGGTTGCGCTTGTTGCGAGCACCTTGATGCTGGAAAAGAACCGCTGCAGCACCGACTTCGGCAACGGAATCAACGGATATAAAGTTTATGGGTGCTCTGACC
>CAYJRH010000007.1:0-9106 GCA_964372565.1 uncultured archaeon | reverse complement strand
AGCACCGACTTCGGCAACGGAATCAACGGATATAAAGTTTATGGGTGCTCTGACCTTGGCATTGGAAACCCCAACTCGGCTTTCAAAACAATGAAAAAATCCGACCTGATGATTCCTTCGGGGTTTGACTGCAATATTAGTTGGAGCGACATACCTTTGGGAACAGATAGCGGTAATCAGCAGGTAGGCGCAGATATAAGATGCACCAATACGCCGCCGGCAACGGTTGATTTGGCGGCAATCGACAGGAATTTCATGGTTCCTAAAACCCTGATTACCAAAAAGGGTTATGAGCAGTGCATTTACAACGGAACTGGATGCGGCACGTTTTTCCAGGAATATGCTTTGAAGGTGATGGTATGGAAAACACCGACATGAACAGGCGCGGAGTGGTATTCAGCTACGATGCGCTGCTGGCTCTGAGCATAGTGATGGTTGTGCTGTCGGGCGTCGCGATTTCAAGCGGCTCGGGGTATGAGAAGGGGCCGCAGGAAGCGCAGCTGTACCTGAAATCGTCCGATTTGTCATTGGTAAGATACCTCTCAGGGGTTAAGGAAAGCGATTCTTCAACAAAGCAATTGGTGAACTGCACCGCGGTTCTTGATTTCAATTCAGAGAACCAGGTTTCGGCAAAGGTGAGGAAATGCGCAACCTGATGAATAAGGGCTCAATCTCGGCAATACTCGCTGTTGCCGCGGTCCTCCTGCTCATTTTCAGCATAAACTCGGCAATGAACGCGAGGGAATATCAGCAGACGTTCACCAAAGACGTGGCGTACAGGCAGGTAGCGCTGAAAACAGAACAGGCAATGGACATTGTGGACAAAAAACTGTCAATGTTAATCCATGAAAAAGCTGTTTTAACATTCGCATGCCCGCCGGGTGATTT
Source organism: uncultured archaeon (assembly GCA_964372565.1). Taxonomy (GTDB): domain Archaea; phylum Iainarchaeota; class Iainarchaeia; order Iainarchaeales; family Iainarchaeaceae; genus UBA10205. The sequence goes on along the minus strand of CAYJRH010000007.1, from coordinate 8,218 downwards.
GCCTACAACTATTGCCCCTTCCTTTGACGCCAATTTGGCGACAATGTATAAAGATGTCAATGCCGTCAATTGCAGGATAAAGGAGGCCGCCTGGATGAACAATAATTCGCCGATTGCAGGAGAGTATAAAATTAGCGGCAAAATAATTTGCTTTTCGCAGGTCCTTGATTCTAATATTGTAGTTATTAGGAATTTTATTGTTGATAAACTAGCCACGCCAAGTGGTGGTTCCTGCGACGTCAACGATTTCATATCTCACTGCAGGGAGCAGCCGATTTCAGGGTTTGAATGCAAGGCCCCGTAATAATTTGGAAACCATCCTCTGCGAACCGGAGCCGTATTGAAGCGCTTTTTTGGGCTTTGCGCAGATGAATTCAGGAATGCCCGAAGCGCGGGCGAGGTTGCGGAGGGGGTGCTTGCGCACATTGTCTGAAGGGGAAAATATTTTTTCTTGTGCGGGGAACGCCATGGCCTCGCGGATAAACCCGAGTGCCATGAACGGAACCCTCAGTTCCAGCGATTGGGAAGCGATGATAGCGTCATCGCGGTAAAAATTGCGCGACCACATGCGGGAGAGCGCCGCCCAGATTTCTTCTTCAACTGCGGCGTACCCGTTTTCTTTCAAGGAATTGGCGTAAGATGAGTAGCCCGCGAAGAGCTCATCGCTGCCCTGCCCGGAAAACACGACGGAAAAGCCATTTTGTTTTATCGCTTCGGCGCAAGCAAGAATCGGGAGCGCCAACCCGGCCTGCATTTCGTCAAAAAAGGAAAGGATTTTCATTGAATGGAATGCCAGCCCTTGAACGTTTTTGCCGGACAGGGGAATTTTTTCCAGCGGAAGTCCCAGTGCTTTTGCCGCATGCTCCGCGGACACCATATCCCCGCTGCCTTTTGCCCCTGCAACAAAAAGCGTTGTCTTTGGGACGCGCTCAGAAACGGCTTTTGCGATGAGCGAGGAATCGACCCCTCCGCTGAAGAGCACCGCGGCTTTTTTGATGCCAGCGCACTGCAAATCCATTGCCCTCTCGAATTCTTTCTTGAGGGCCTCGGGAGAATGGGCGCTTGGGATGGTTTCCCTGAAATTATCCAGCGAAAAAATCTTTCTGGAAGAAACTCCTGCCTGCGAAATCTCCAGCAAATGGCCGGGCATGAGCGGCTGCGGGAACTGGATGCCAAGCTTCATCAGCGCAGAAGGCTCCGAAGCGAAAGCCGCGATTGAATCATTTTCGCCGAACCAGAGCGGCTTTATGCCGAGCACGTCGCGGAACGCATAAAGGTTGGCGCCGCGCAGCGCCCCGACGGAGTATTCGCCTTCGGCCCTTTCAAAAAATGCCCTAACCGCGCCTTCAAATCCCACGCTGCTATTCTTTTCAATTTCATTGCCGAGGAACCGCGCAATGGCATCGGAATCCGAAACAAGCTTTTCACCGGAAGGGTTGAGCTCCGCGTAATTGTAAATCTGGCCGTTGTGCGCGATTGAAACGCCTTTGCTCGTGAGCGGCTGGATGCCATAACCGGTTGTTGAGAGGAGGCAGTGGCCGAGAATTACAGGCGATTTTGGCAACGGCAGGAGCCCTTTCACGCCCTTGGATTTCTTTTCCTCTCCGGGTGTTTTGACGCCGAAAGCATGCGGGCCGCGGTGGGCAAGGCAGGAAATCAGCTTATGCGCTTCATGGGAAACGTCCCTCCCTTTTTTTGAATAAACGCCTATGACAGAGCACATTTTCATCGCCTTCAAAAATGTTGCTTAAAGATTATTGGCCGGCATAATAGTATTCGCCCTTCGCCTTCTGCTCCTGGTCCATTTGGGAACCGGCTTTATTTACTCTCGGGCGGCCGCTTGAAGCATCCCTCCGGAAGGTGATGCCAAGGCTTTTCAAAAAAGAATTCATGCCCTCGCGCATCGGAACCGCCTTGCGGGCAAAGCCCTTCACCGAGGGCTCGCCCTCGAACACCATCAGGCGGTCACTCACACAGTCCTGGAAAAGGATGTCATGGTCGACAACCATGCACATTTTTTTCCCGGAATCCGCGACGGCGCGGATTGCGTCGGCCATGTTGATGCGGTCTTCTATGTCGACAAAAGCGCTCGGCTCGTCCAACAAAATGAGGTCTGCGCCTGCGCGGCAGAGCGCGGCCCCTACAGCGACTTTCTGGAGCTCGCCGCCGCTCAGCTCATCGAGGGTGTGATGCTGCAGCTCGGTAATTGCGAGGCGCCTGTCAATCTCGTTCCTGTAAAGGCTTTTGTCAAGCCCCTGCGAATCCATGAAATCGCCGGCCATCACGCCTTTTTCGGGCACGAGGTACTGCGGCTTATAGGAAACCGCCATCGGGAAATCAGGCTTTCCGGAATCCGGGGTTTCGGCTCCCGCAAGCATCTTCACAAAAGTGGTTTTGCCTATTCCGTTCGGGCCCAATATTCCGAGCACTTCGGCCTCGCGCAAATCCCCTGCGTCAACCTCGAGCGAAAAGCCGCCGAACGTTTTTTTCATCGAAGGGTACTCGGCGACAATGCGCCTCTTTGTGTAATCTGAAGAAGGCCTCACCTCGAACTTCAGCTCGCTGCGCCTGAAGCGCACGTTTTCATCAAGGACATAGCCTTCAAGGAACTCATTTATGCCGTTCTTCACGGTTTTGGGGTTTGAGACTATCCCGTAAACGGATTTTTTCCCGTAAAGGAGATGGATGAAATCGCTCAGGTAATCAAGCACCGCGAGGTCGTGCTCAATCAGCATCACGCCCTTCCCGCTCTCGGCAACTGAGCGGATTAACTTGGCGGCGTTGAGGCGCTCGGCAACATCAAGGTAGGAAGTTGGCTCGTCAAACGAATAGAATGGCGCGTCGCGGAGGCAAGCCGCGGCGATTGCGACGCGCTGCAGTTCGCCGCCGCTCAATTCTGAAACATTCCTGTCAAGGATTTTATTGATTCCCAGAAATTCGGCAACTGAATCAAGCCTGCCATTGTCGTCAGCCTTGGCAAGCAGCGCCCTCGCCCTGCCCTTGAATGCCTTTGGGATGTCTGTGATGTTCTGTGGCTTGTATGATATTTTTGAAGCGCCTGCCTTCAGCGAGGCGAAGTACTGCTGAATCTCCCTCCCTCGGAAGAACTCCAGAACAGAGCCATAGGTTCCTTTGCTTTCCCATTTGCCGAGGTTCGGGATGAGCCGGCCTGAAAGGATTTTGAGGATTGTGGTTTTGCCGATTCCGTTCCTCCCTATGAGGCCGATGACTTCGCCTTTCCTCATGCTGGGCAGCCTGTAGAAGCGGAACGCGTTCTCGCCGAAGCGGTGTATCGGCGGCTCCTTCAGCTCCTGGACCATGTTCTCGATGTAAATGCAATCGACCGGGCATTTGATGACGCAGATGTTGCACCCTATGCAGAGCTCCTCGCTGATTATCGGGATTTTCCGCGCCGCCTCCCTTCCGGTGGCATCCGGTGCGTCTTCCGGAAGGACGATGCATTCCTTTCCGGCGCGGTTCACCGGGCAAACAGCGCCGCAAATGAAGTCGCACCCGTCGCCGTTTATGCACCTGTCCTGCTCCAGCACCGCTACACGGACCATTACTTGAGTGGGCTTGAGAGGTTTTTAAAACCCTTATTTGCCCAATCCATTCATGCGAATCCTGAAAATAGACAAAGCCGCATCCTGGTTCGAGGTTGTTCCGGATTCATTCGACGATTTGTGGCACCTGGAGAAGCTTATTGATGCCGGGGATATAGTGGCGGGGACAGCGGAGCGCAAAATCAAGCCGCAGAACGAGGGCGACAAGGCGTTCAGGGAAATAGTCTATGTGGAGATTGAAGCCGAGAAGGCGGTTTTCCACGAGGCGACAAACCAGCTGCGCATCCAGGGAAAAGTGGTTGCCGTAAAGCCGGAGGAGCTCATCCCGCTCAAGGCGCACCACACGCTTGAGGCCGAAGTAGGCAAGAAGATAAGGGTCGTGAAGAAAGCACTGAAGGGCTTCCATATTGAAAGGCTGGAGCGCGCAAAGGCGGCAACTGGCAGGGAAAAAATCCTTCTTGTGATAATGGATGATGAGGCTGCGGACCTCGCGTTCCTTAAAGATACCGGCCTTGAAACGCGGGCGCGCATCAAAGCCGAGCGCGAGGGAAAGAGGTTCAAGGCGGAAAAGGCGAAGGGCAGCCCTTACTACGAGGAGCTGCTTGCAAAAATTGCCGAGCTGAAGCCCGCGAAGCTTGTCATTGCCGGCCCCGGATTTGAGAAACAGAATTTTGAGAAATACCTGAAGGGAAAGCCGCTCAAAATCCGGCCGATTTTTGAATCGACGGATTCCACGGGCATTACAGGAATGAATGAGATAGTGAAGAGCGGCAAGCTGGACAGGATACTGCATGGAATGCATTCAGCCGAGGAAGCCAAGGCGGTGGAAAGGGTGCTCGCAGCACTCGGCAACGAGATGGCAAGCGTTGGGCTCAAAGAAGTGGGCGAATCGCTCAAGGCCGGGGCGGTTGAGGAGTTCATGATTGATGAAAAGCTGCTTTCGGAAAAGAGGCGCGAGGCGGAAGAGATGCTGGACATGGCGGAGAAGTACGGCGCGAAAATAATATTTGTATCGGGAATCGGCGAAGCGGGAAAGCAGCTCGCGGGCCTGGGCGGGGTCGCTGCGCTTTTAAGGTACAGGAAAAAATGGAACTGACACGGGTTATATGAGGGGGTTTATGGCTTTTATTCCGGGAATCTTGGAAAAGTCCTTTGTGTTTTCCGTGTAAATTGTTTTAACATTGTTTGCAAGCATCGTCGCTGCCAGCAAAGCATCCCAAAAATGGACGCCAAAATCAATTTGAATGCCGATTGAATCGAGAATCGTCTCCTTGCCGTATGTTATTATCGGAAAAATGTCCATAAAATCCTCCACGGCTTGCCTTGAATATTCCTTGCTGAGCCCCTTTTTCAGTATTTTGTTTCCGCGCGTGATGTTAACATAGAATTCGGCCAGATTCTGTACGCTGAGCATTGCGTTCTTTTCAGCAATAGCGGAGCGGAGGAAGTCGTTGGCCTTGCGGTGTTTTTTCGCATCGAATGCATCAAATGCGTAAACCAGTATGTTCGAGTCGATAAGGGCCTTATCTGGCATACAAGTCGCCCCTGTGCCTTGCGGCAATTCCGCCAAGGTTAAAGCCCCGCCCCGCCATTTCAAGAAGCCTTTCCTTTGCTTTTTCGCGCCTTTCTTCTTCCTCGAGCTTTTTGATTCCCTCGGCTATAACCCTTGAAATGGAACCTTTCTTCCCGCTAAATTTCCTCTTCGCGAGATTTCTTAGCCTCGTTTCCTCGTCATCTTCAAGGGATATGGTAATGTTGCCCATAAAAGATATACGTGCATCTTTTAGTATATAAGTATATTGTCCGGCGAATCCGGAAAAGCCGGGCAACAATTCACTTGACGCGGTGCTCGAACCACTCGACCTTTTTGCTCTCCACGAGCCCCTTGATGCGCCTTTGCCTGGGCGAGAGCTGCGAGCCCGAGGCCTTGAACTCGGCAAAGATTATTTTGTCCTCTTCAAAAACTATCCCGTCAATCGGGTTGCCGAGGAAGCGGAAGTTTTCAGAATCAAACGGAAAATCCCTTGTGAAAGGTATGAACTGCTCGGTCATCTTGCCATACTTCACGCTCTGGGATGTTTTTGTGAACCGCAAATCATCAAGGCTGCGCTGCAGCTCGCCGAGGCGCGAAATAAGGTACAGAACTATGAGAAGCAAAAGGGCGCTGAAAATGAGGATGCCGTAGAAAAGGAAATCGTCCATGGAGAAAATGGCGCCGAAGAAATTAAAAGCGGGAGGCCTCGGATTTTGCGGAAACTCAATAATACTTCGTTCCCTCGCCTGTGAGGATCACAATCTGGTAATCGGATTTCTTTTCCTTCAGCGCCGCGAGCACTGCCATGTGCTCCTTGCCCGAGCCGCTCACAAGCGAAACCGCTATCTGGGTGTCGGGCAGCTTCTCCTTAATCGCCTCCTTAATGACCTCGAAGCCCGCGCGGTTATTCACCATTATCCACTCGCATTCCTTCGAGGGCGAGAAATTCTCCTTGCCCCACTCATTTGAAACAAGAAGGACGCGGTCGAAATTCTCTTCGGAAATGAGCCTCGCAACGTGGCCCCAAGTGCCCTTCCCTATCCCAAGCACGGCTAAGAGTGTTTTGCCCAATGCCCCACCTGCAATATATTAGATATATTATCCTTAAAAACACCCCAGAAACGCCAAAACAAGGCGTTTTACGCTGCTCTTGGGCTGAGGGGCTGAAAAGGGCGTTTTTATAGCGCCCTTGGTACTCGCCAATCATAACACTTGACAAAATTGGCTACGACATCAAAGTCATAGTCAACGCAAAAATAAGGAACGGCAAGCTCGTTGAAACCGCCGAAAATACTCCAAAGACCCCCATGTCTGCGCCACCTACACTATTACGGGCGAATACGGCATGGTGCTAATAGCCAAATTCCACGACACCCAAGAACTCCAAAAATGGAACGGAAAAATGTCACAAGACACCGAATACATCGAACGCGTAAACACAAGCCTGGTATTCACAACACAAAAAGAAGGGACGAACCCGAACAAAATAGAGTAAAAAAGGCAAAGCCCATTGAAAAATGAATTGAAAGTTTGATTTCAATAAATCATCTTTTATTGAAAATGTATTTTCAGTTTACGAAAGTGTTTTAAAGGGTTTTACGTACAGTAATAACCATGGAAATGGAAACGCTAACCGGGCAAAACCCGTGGTGGAAAAACACGAGCTGGGAAAGTGGCGACAGACAACTTTCAATGCTAGGGGAAAACAAGTTCAGGTATGAAAGGAAAAAGTACGTGCCGGAAAAAAAGGGAGTTATAGTAGTGTATGGCCCACGCCAGGTTGGAAAAACAACATGGGTAAAAATGGAAATAGCGAAAAAGCTCAAGGAAGTTAAAAAGGCAACCGACATAGTTTACCTCAACGCGGAGGTCCTCAAGGACAGGTTCGAACTCTACGACACAATGAAAACACTCGGCAGCCTATACAACCCAACGCACATTTACATTGACGAGATAAATTCAGTGAATGACTGGGAAAGGGCAATCAAAGCACTTGTGGATGAAAATGCGTTCAAGGAAAAGCAAGTGACCCTCACAGGCTCAAGCTCAATTAACATAATGAAGAAAGCCGAGCAACTCCCGGGAAGAATGGCAAGCGGGCAGTACAAATTCAGGTTCTATCCACTGAGTTTTGCTGAAGTCGCAAAAGTATACGGGTTGAATGCAAGCGACCCGAAAGAGGCAATGGCAAGGCTTGATGAGCTGAATGCAATCCTCTACAAGTATTTCCTGCACGGGGGATTCATAAAAGCCATAAACAGTTACGGCAAAAACGGTTCCCTTGAGGAGGAATTGTTTGCCGTGTACTCGGCATGGATTGACGGAGAGCTCGCAAGGGATAAAAAGTCACCGGAAACAGCCACACACATAATGGCCGGCATGGCAGAATCACTTACAAATGAGGTTTCATGGACAGCCCTGTCAAAAACAGCTTCACACCCAACCATAGCAGATTACGTTGAAACCCTAAAGGAAATGTTCGTAGCCACTTATATTGAAAAGTCAAGAAAAGCCAAGGCAGGCGCCCCAAAAAACAAGAAAATATACTTCACCGACCCATTCCTTTACTGGGTAGCACAATTCAGAGCCAGGAAAATAAGCAGCATAAAAATCGCCGAAACCGATTCCGCGACAATAGGAAAACTGGCTGAACTCGCCGCATTCAAGGAAATGACGCAACACCTAGACACATCACACAAAGAAAACGATTTTGAAGTCGGGAGGCACATCCACTACGACAAAGAAAAAAACGGCGAAACGGATTTTGTAGTAAAATTCGGGAAAAAAACCCACAGACTCGAAAGCAAGTTCGGCGCCATAGGAAAAGAAAAAGAAAACGTGACATACCTCACAAAAAGCACCCTCGAAAAAAACAAGCTGCCCCTCGCAATATTCCTAATGCACCCCGAAAAAAGCCTCCAACTCACTGAAAAAATAAAATAACGCAACGCAAAAAATCCGCCGAGTTACTTTATTGGTTTGCCATAGTTGTGAAGATTACTGGCGGGGCAACAGACAGCCACTGCCATTTTTTTCTGTTTTTTTGCGTTTTTATTCTTTTTATTGTGTTTTTGGCGTTTTAGGCAGCCTTTTATTTTTGGGTGCTGTTTTTTTCTTGGTG
>CAYJRH010000006.1:10579-30841 GCA_964372565.1 uncultured archaeon | reverse complement strand
CACTAAAAGCGTTCTAATAGCCGATTTGAACTCTAAGCTCGTGCTCAACATGAACACTACAGGAGAGCACGAGCACGAAACCCTGAGCTTCATACCGCTCGTGCGAGCGGTCAAGCACTCGCTGTTGCGAGTGCTAGCGGACAAAGCATACGATTCAGCCGCCAATCGGCGGTACTGTTGGGAAAACGGAATAGAGAACCACATTCCAACAAGAGAATGGAAACAAGGCAGGCACAAATACGGCTTGAAACGCAATTTGCACGGGCTGCGGCGCAAAGCCGCAGCACTCTTCGATGCACAAACCTACAAGCGCAGAGCGCTTGTAGAATCAGTAAACTCGGCCATAAAACGCCCCTTCGGGGCGTATGTCTGCTCACGCAGACAGGATAACCAATGCAAACAAGCAACAATCAAGGTTCTGGCCTACAACCTCGAACTCATAAACCGCACCCTAAAAAGCTGGCTCTTTATAATCCAAACCACATTTCTACACCGCCAGGTTATCACTATCTTTTAATATAAACAAAATACTATAATAAATAAGGTAATTCCATGAAAAACAGGTCAATTAGCCATGTTTTAATCATACCAGACGGCAATAGGCGCTGGGCTAAACTACATGAGGTATCACTTAATTTTGCGTATGCTCACGCATTATTTAAAGTTACAACTGATCTAATTCAAGATATATTAATACAAAATAATGTACCTATTTTGACAATTTTCATGCTGTCTAGCAAGAATATTTCAAAGAGGCCATTAAAAGAACTCAAACCCATTTACTTAAATTTTATAAAAGTTTTTGATAAGTGGGCGAAAAATAAAAAATTTTTACTCAATGGAATAAAATTCAATTTTATCGGAGAACGACAAGTTTTACCGAGAAATTTATTGAGTTCATTAGACAAACTATTAAATGCAACAAAAAAAAATAAAAAAAAACAATGCAATCTTTTGATAGGTTATGATGCTGAAAGGGAGTTTATTCATGTAGTAAATACACTTCTAAAAAACAGGAAAAAAAAGATTTCAAAAGCATTTAAACATATGTTGTTGAAAGAGCCAATTGATATAATAATTAGAACAGGGCAAGAAAAGAGATTGTCAGGGTCTCCTTTAATGCAATCTGCATCGGCAGAAATTTTTTTCTTAGATTCCTACTATCCTGATTTAAATAAAAATCATCTCCAAAAAATTTTTGCTGATTTTAAATCTAGAAAACGCCGACTTGGAAAATAATGATAATCTAACGTGTTTGAAGAACGGGCTGCCGCTCAATTGGAATGGAAACGTCATTTTAATCCCTTACTCATCAAATGAAATCTAAAAATTTTTTCTAACCCATTCAAATAATCATTTACATTTATTGATTTAAAATCCTTTTTCAAGCTTAATATTCTGTTATAACACTCTTGCCATCTCTTGAACAGTTTATCTTCTAATTTATTCTTTTCTACTAATAAACTTAATATATTGTAATTTTTTGAAGTTAAATCCCTAGGTAGAATTAATTTGTTTGTCAATGCGTATGCCCAAATACCCGATGTAAAATCGTCTTCCTTGATTTCTCTTTGCCAAGTTGTAGCCCAATTTCCAATTCTACCCATAAGTTGAGCTCTCCAAATAACTTCTCTTAGACGCCCAAGTTCGTTTTTGTCAAATTTTAGAGAAGCCATTAGCTCAAAATCACTATATATAAAAAAACCCATTTTGTGAGATCCATATACTTCAAACTCATTAATATTAATTAATTCTGGATTTTCATTTATTAAAATTGAATAATACATCGAATTAACAAGTTGATTTGCATCATAAAAAAAAATATTTTCGAACTCCTTATATTTAGGAAATCTCTTAATAGACTTAATTATCTCAGACCATAGTTTTTTTGTAAATATTAATATTTTTTTTTCTGCAACCGAGTCTCCACTAACCATCCCATTTTTTTTTTGAGATATTTTTGAAATTTTATCAAGTAAACTTATGTCCCCTTCTTTATCTGCGATATCATCCAAAATAGAAATCCACATTATAGTTAGAAATTTTGTTTCTGCAACCGCCTTTTTATATTTATACGACACAGTCGATAACATAAAACCAGGATTCGAAGAAAAACTTAAGTAAGCGAGCCATTTCCAAAAAAAGTCATTTCTTTTTCCCCCAATAGATTTATATCCATCGACAAAACTATCCAATTTTTTATTAAGCTTAAATTGGATAATTTCTTTCATTAAGTTCTCTTTTATTTTTGAGTTATTAACTTCCCTCTTGATTTGTATATGTCTTTTCATCTTACCACGATATTACATTTGTAGAATAAACTCTGTTTATTTTCTCGTGTTTTGGAAACCCTAAGTTTTCATTTATAGAAAATGCCACTAAATATGGCTTTTCATCCAAACAACTATCAATAGTTTTTTTCATGTCAAAACACTTGTGTCCAAGAATATTCAATAAAATTCCAGAAGTGAAAAATAAAGCAAAACTATTTTTTTTTGGTAACCCATCCAATATTGGCAAAAAAGATTTTATTATATCATCTCCAGATAATGTAAGTAATCTCATAGATGATCCTTTAACTTTGTATCCTAACATTATATAATCGCCTAAAATGGCGCCAATCCCAGAAGTGTAGTCATTGTTCTCACTAAATCCTAAAGGAAAATAATGAGAAGTTTTATAATAAAATCGTTCAAAGTTACCAAACTGTTCCGGAGAAAAACCCAAAATTTTCTCAAAAAAATATTTTCGTGCGGAAACATTTTCTATCTCGCAAATAATTGATCCATCAGACATTGTCTTAGTTACCGTAAATTTTTTTCCAGTTTCTTTTAATGGGATATTACCTTTTAAAAAAATTTCGTTTGGTGTTGTACCGCCTAATGCGACAATAGAATTTTTTAATACTTTTTTATTAAAAAATTGATAATTGGAAAGAAACTTATTTTCATCAATGCAACTGCAGCCTGCTAAATAGTAATCATCTAATAAATTAGACATAGAATCTACGACATATTCTTCTCTCCCTAAGCCTGTTCCAAAGAAAGGCGCTATTTTAATTCCAATAGAAGCAAATAAATGGCCTAATATTTTGGAATTTGTATTATTTATTTTTCCAATTACAGGGATTTCTGGAATTATGCCGCTAGAAATGAAATTTATAACTAATTTATTTTTATTTTTGCTTTTTTCTAAAGAAGATTTTATTTTATTAATACAATTAATCGCTGCTAATTTAGGATTTATCTTTGTTCCTTCACTATAACTGATACTTGCCTCCATATTATCTGAAAAAAGTGCTAGTGCACCAACGCCATATGTAAAACAACCTTCATTTGTCATAAAACCAGAAACTGTGCCTCCTATTAATGGAGTTTCATCTGAAATAACGGAATATATTGATTCAAGAAGTTTTTCAAAACCATTGTCCTTTTCATAATGAATTGTTGAAATTACTATAATAAACTTAGGCCATACCGATTCATTATTTTTAATTATTTTAGTTGCAATTTCTAATCCAGCCTTTTTTGGATTCAAGTCTACAGAATAAGCCACAATAGCCTTGTCCATTTGACTACCTTTTTTCCCTTAATCCTAACAATTTTCTTTTTGTATTTTCTACTTCAACATCGAGCAATCCAAAATTCGCAAGAGAGTTTATTATAATGACTAAACCAGAACTCTCACTGAGCGGGACAACGATTATCGTATAACTTCCAAGCTCTAAATAAACTCTTTGTAAGCTATATTTGTAAAAGTGAGATATTAATTCAAATATTTCCCCCGTTGTTTCATTTACCACCCTCCAAAGATCAACATTTTTTATTTTAATGCCTTTTGGATAAATGCCTTCTAAGCCCTTAGTAACAACCATGGTAGCTAAAATATCGTCTATTTTTAAAAGATTTTCAAGAATATTGAGCAGTTCTTCTACTTTCATTTTTTTACCCAATCAAAACTCAGCTTCTTTCTCTTTAAATTTAATGCCGTTGGCCTCTATTTCATAAGGTAATGAAGCTTTTTCATGGTTTGTATACCTCATTTTTCTAATACTCAAACTCCTGAAAACAGACTGCCCTGCTCTAATATAAGCCAGTATACACACCCCATCACATATAAACTCGCTTATCTGGTCCGCGCTTAACCCTTCCTGGCCTTCCACCAACTCCGACGTGAGCATTATCGTCGACTCAAACAGCCTGAGCTTCTTCATGAGGTGGTACAGCAGGTTCTTCGCAACAATCCTTTCGGTGCGCGGTATCGGCGACACGCTTTCCGCGATCTGCACCATTGAGAACGCCTGCTTCTCGTCGATCCCTGAGACGAGGAGCGAGTCGGTGAGCGTTGTGAGCGAGTCGATGATGACGCGCTTGGGCTGGAACGCGGTGTACGCCTCGTACATTTTCTCGAGGAAGCCGTCTGTTTCGACAACGTCAAAGTAGAGGATTTTGAGCTTGTTCTGGTTTTCGAGGCCTGCGATGTCCCATCCGAAGCTCTCGCCCGTCTTGTAGAGCTCCTTCCTGCTCTGCTCGGTTGAGATGTAGAGGCCTTTCTCCCCCATTTTCGCGCCGTTGATCAGATACTGCATGCAGAGCGTGCTTTTTCCGGTTCCTGCGCCGCCGGAGACAAGGACTATGTTGCCCTTCGGCAGGCCGCCGTTCAGCGCCTTGTCAAGGCCATCAATGCCTGTCTTTACCCTTTCGACCATGCAATCACTAACCAGTAGCGTTTTGGGGTATAAATACCTTTTGAGGCGGTTTTTTGTGTGTCTTATCCCGAATTAATGTCCTTCGTAAAATAGCTTCTGTGCAGCCAGAAACAATGAAGAAACTGAACCAGCGCAAGATTCGGTGGATTGTGAATGAAAAAATTCGGCCAATCTTTCGCCTCAATTGTTGGCCTTTTATTGCGTTCGCTTATTCTTGATTGATATGCAAGAGCCCGGCAAAATACCGCTTTCAGACATTGAAATAATTAACCTGTCTGAAGAAAACTTGGGAATGTTTGTCGGCTTCCGCTCCTTTGAGAAAGAGCTGGTTGACTTCCTGAATGATGACGCGCTTGACAACCAGAAGAAAAAAATTTCAAGAACCCACTTGTGGGTGCATAAATCAACCAAAAAACTCGTTGGCTACATCACCTTGCTGACTGACAAAATCAGCCTTCACACTGAACTCAAGAAAGAATTTGCCCAGAAAGGGATCAACTACAAATCGCTTCCCGCCCTCAAAATTGGCAGGATATGCATCCACGATGATTTTGCCAGAAAAGGCATTGGCACCCACATGATTGACTGGACAATACACCTTATCCAGAGAATAAACGAGTTTGCGGGCTGCAGATTCATAACCCTTGACGCAAAAAGATACGACGACAAGGGAAAAGACCCAATCCATTTTTACAGGAAAAATGGCTTTGAAATATACAAGAAAAGGGAAAAAGGCACAATGCCGATGTACAAGGATGTTTACAAATTAATCGAGGAATGAATCAAAATACCCGGCCTTGCTCTTAACCCTCTCCAGAATAGCCTTGTCAATGTTGCTAATAGGCGCTTTCTCAAATCTATGCATCTTTGCAATGAATCTAGCCGCCTCTTCGCCTCTTAATTCCGGCGTCGCCCTAATAGGTTTTGCCATAAACAACCACTCCACGGGACATTTTATATAATCTACAAGATAGTTACGCCCCAACTATTATTAATGATTATCCCAAAAAAATATGAAAATAAATGCAAAAATACCGCTAATTTTCGGTAGAATTACGCCAGTTTAGCGTTGGTTTTGCGCTTAAATCAGGTTAAATATCATCTGTAATAGCCCCGTTGCCGCCGTGCACTTCTCGCCCATCATATTCGCCTTCACGCCCCCGAGTATCCATTTCCATCGCCTGGAGGCGCTTCCGGCGTAACCGGCGCTTCCGCCGCCCCTTGGCCAAAGAACGGAACCGGCGCGGTTGGGGCTTCGTTAATGATTACTTGCTGCTCTGCTGCCTGGGGCTGCAAAGGGACAACAGCCGCGCGGGGCGCGGCGAAGAACTTCCCCATCTGCTCGGCGTACAAAGACCCTATCTCTCCCGCTGCGAGCGGCCTGTTGTAAACCATTATCTCGTCGAGCTTGCCCTTGAACATCCTGTACATTTGCGGCGGGTAGTTCGTGCCGATCCAGAGGGGATTGTAGCGCACGGGCCATGTTGTGCCGTCGTAGTATGAGGAGATTGGGCACTCCGATTCCGAGGCCTTTTTCCCGTTGATGAACCATGACAGCATCCCAGCTTCGCGCACCTGGACAATGTGGTGCCAGTTCCCGTCATTCTGGGTCCAGCCGAACGTGGGCTCGCAGCTCCAGCCCGTTCCGTTGGGGTCGACTCCCGAGTTCCATGACTTGAAAAAGCCGCCCCTGCTGTCGATGTAATACTCGTTCGTCGCGTTGAGGCCCTTCCTAATCACCCCGCCGACAGAGCCGCCATTCGTGTCCTTTGAAATCCAGAAGGAAATCGTGCCCGCGCCAATCCTGAGCGAGTTGCTGTCCGGGGCTTCGATGTAGCCATTAATCCCGTTGAATGCTGCGTAGGCGTTCCCATTTGCCTGCTGCAGCGTGACACCATTGTATGATGCGCCGTTGTTTGCGTTTGCCGAGCTGTCATCAAAGCCGTTCTCAAAGCAGTAGTAAGCGGCAAGCCCTGCAGGCACGGAATAAGCACATGGGGAAATAGCAAGGCGCTGCGGCATTATGTTGAGCGCAATGGTTCCGGAAGACGAGAGCTGGCCGTCTGAAGCGGTTATTGCAATCGTATGCATTCCGACTTGGCCCGGTGCCGGCGTGAATGAAATGTTCCCGGTTTGCGCATTGATGTCAAACAATTCCGAATCATCGGCAAATTCAAGCCTGTCCCCTTCAGGGTCGGTTGCGATGGCTCGAATATTCAAAGGCTCTCCTGCGTAGGCATTTACTTGGGCAATAGGCTCAATGGATGGCCCTGTGTTTATGTGCGTTAGCCATGCGGCAACATTTGAAACAAGGGCTTCCTTTGTTGATGCGCCAATTACTGCCGGCAATGCAAATGCAAAATAAGCCAATTTCGAGTGATTCGTCCGTGAAACCGTTATAGCTGAACCCGCCCCGTCCCATCCCGCCATGGCCTCACCTGCAATCGGGGTTACGGAATCCGGGAATGGCGATAACTGGGCATTGAGGTCGATTCGTGATATTCCTGAAAGCAATGGGTGGGCGGCAAGGACAAGGGAAGAATTATTTGAATCGAGCATAATGTCCCTGTCAAATGCATTTCCCGTAGCCCGCTCAAAGTATGCGTTGTCCTGCGAATCGAACCCTAAATCAGAGCCTTCAAAAAGGATGCTGCCTGCATATTGGGAAAGCAGCGCAGCGTCATTCGCGTCCATTGTCCCATTCCAATAATTGCCGGCAGACCAGACAACGGCGCCAAATGAATTCAGGTAATCTATCTGCGGGGTGCCGTTTTCCGCCTCGCTCCAGTAAGAGACACAGTAACCAAGGCCGCTTAGGATTTCTTTGAACTGCTGGGCGCTGTCTAACCCAGAAAATGCGGCCAAGGATGCCGCATCATTGTCCGAAATCACAAGTATTGGCGGCCCTGTGCACCCGTATATGGTTGACTCGGCCTCGTTGTCGGCAAGGTTTGCATCGTCCAATACAGTCAAGGCGATCCTGAGCTCGTGCCTTCCCGCAGCCGCGGGCCAGATTGCGGAAGAAGCCCTGCCTGAGTTGTATGGAACCTCAATCACATTTGCCTGAATAAGGTTTCCGTCAATGAAGAATTCCACCGCAGCGTTGGCGTCGCTTCCGCCATGGTTATGCAAATATGCGCTCAGAAGGACGTCTTCTGCCGGCGCGGGTGCCTGCGGGCTGTATGTAAAACCGGTTAGTGCGACATCCGCATTTTCATTTGCCACGACAATTTCTTTCTGGGCCTCATTGTTCAGGTATTCGTTTTCCACAACGCCGAAATCGTCATTGACTGTCGCCCTTAGCAGGTGCTTTCCCGCGGGGAAATGCCGGACAGCCGACATCTGTGGGCTTTGAGCCTGCGCATCGTAAATGAGGTTGCCGTCGAGGTATAGCCTTGCATTCACGGCTGGCAGGCCCGCATTCACATCGAATGTTACCTGCGTTTCGTCCTGAGGCCTTATGAATCCCGGCACGGCGATGTTTCCGATGGAAGCGTCATACCCAGAACTGTTTGCAAGCCAGCGCAGCGCGTTATCCAAAACGACGCTTCTGCCTGCAGCAGAGCCAAAACAGAAGGGAAGGAACAAAACCTTCGCCCCGCTTCCGTTATCGCTGAAAGCGACCATTGCGGAAGTTGAATCGTTCCAGTCGGCAATTGAAACTCCGCCGTTTATCGGCTCCACTGAATCAGGGTAGGGGCAGAGGGCCGTGTTCAGGTCAATGGTTGCAACCCCGTGCATGGCCGGATGCAATTTTGAGGCGTAGAGCGTTGTGTATCCGACTTCCTGCGGGCCAAAAGCATAGAAAGCAAGGTCTTGGGCAAGCCTTGCGTGCGCGACATTTGCGAGGAAATTATCATCTATATGCGTTGACGCAATCTCTGAGCCTTCCAGAAGCAGCTTTCCTCCCGATTTCACAAAGCTTTGCAGAACCGCCGCATCAGAATTTGTTACGTTCACAACCTCATCATTCTCAGACCATATGGCTGCCGCAAACCTCTGCAAATATTCGAGTGTCGGGGTTCCGCTCCGGCTTTTTTTCCACCTGCTAACGCAAAAAGAGCCGCCAAGAGACCCGGAGAAATAATCCTCCTCGCCGACCACAAGAAGCTTGTTGCCGTCGCAATCGGAGACCGTGAATGCATTGGCATCAGTGGTTGAGCAATTCGAATACTCGTCACAAACAGTGACAAAGAAATTGTACACGCCTGCAACGCCCGTTGAATTGAATGTGCCGGCGAATGTTTTCCCGTTCAGTGAATCTATGGCCAGCCTCATTGGGATATTCCAAGAACCAACATTCAAATCCGCAACAGTTATGTTGCTGTCGTCCTTGGCGGTTACGCGCAGGTTGAACGGCTCGTCCTTGACAATCGCGCCCTCAAATTCCAGCCCAATGACCCGAGGGGCCTTGTTGTCGATGACGAAAATGTTGCTGTCAGACTCGGCGGCGTTTCCTTCATAACCCGCAAATATCTTCAGTGCCTTTGCCCCGGTTATTCCGTCAAGGCGGTGCGTTGCCTGGAACGTGTGCCTGCCTGCGGCCTGAACCTGCGCAGAATTGAAATCTATGTATGCCAGCAGGGAGTTTCCATCAAAAACCGCCCCGCCCACGCTCACATCAACAGGGAAGTTCCCGTCATTGCGGAATGTTACAAGGAAATTATTATCCGAGCCAACAAAAATCTGTGATGGGAGGCCGATGGATTCTATCCGCCCCACTGCAGGAGTAATGACATTTACTGTAATGCGGTTGCTGTTCTCAATCCGATTGCCGTAATGAATGCGCGCAATTGCGCCATAGGTGCCTGCAGGAAGAACGATGTTTTTCCCGAACACGAAAGTTTGCTGCGAGAGGGCCGGAACCATCAAGCCATCCAGCACGGCAACATCCGCAATTTCGCCGCCAAGCAGAACGTTGACTTCCAGGAGCGCGTTGATGTCGGAACCGGAACTGTTAGAAACGGTTATCCCGAAACTGGCATCCTCCCCTTTTTGCATGATTTCCGGCGCAGAAAACGAGGTTATTTCAAGCGAATCAGGGACAAAGGCAGTAATGTTGCGGTCTGATTGGTAAATTATGTCCTGGCCTTCACGGAACATTGCTTTTAGTGTGAAATTCCCTGAAGACATTGGGGCCCAGAGTAGATTGAAATCAGAGATCCCGTTGCTCTGCACATCCTGCGTATTTGAAAGCGATGCAACCAACGCCCCGCCCGCGTCGTATATTTGCACAGACGCCGTTGCTTCGGCTGTAAGGGGCCCGGTGTTTTTGTACACAAGGCTTATTGTGCCAGGCTCATTGATTATGAACTGCTGCGGGGAGTATTCGAGGGCGTTCACGAGGGCATAACGCGTGGCGTATATTGTGGTGTTTCCCGAATCATCGGTTGCCGAAATATTCACATCATAGGTTCCCGCGTCGCCTGTGTTTTTCGGGTAATTGTAATCCTGGATTCTCCATGTTCCGTCTCCCGCAAGCGCAAGGGGCTGTGTTGAAACTACGCCAAGCCTGTCTTTGACCGACATCGTTACAGAGGCCACCCGGGAATCGTCTGTTGCCTCCACTATAATGTCGCTTACTTGCCCCCTGAAAACAATTGCAGGGATGTTTGCCGAATTTATAACAGGCTTGCTTGTTGCGGAGACCTGCAGGTTAATTGCGGCCGTTTTTATTCCCGTGCTTGTGTTGACATCCACAGTGCCCAGATATAGCCCCGCTGGCAAAGGCGCTCCGTTGATTGAAAAATTAAGGTCTGCCGACTCCGAAGGTAATATCGTCCCAGGGGCGAGCGAAAATGAAATCCCGCTGCTCGCGCTTGCAGAGTATATGGTTGCGGGCCTGGCCCCGTAATTCGTGATTTTTATGTTTTTTGTGAAAACCTGGCTGCGGTCAATTGCGCCGGAAATTACTGTTTCTGACAATGCAGCGTTCGCATCAAACATGTTCTGCAGGTTTATCCTGCCTGAGCCGAACCTCGTGTCCTTTCCTGGAACACCTAAATCCATCGAATTCAGCTCCAGCAGTTTTTTTACCTGCGCGGCGGTCAGTTGCGGGTTTGCGCCCAAAAGAAGCGCCACGGCCCCGCTGACATGCGGAGTTGCCATGCTCGTGCCGCTTGACGATGCATACCCGCCATGCAAATATGCTGAAATTATTCCGCTTCCGGGGGCGGCAACATCAGGCTTAATCCCAACGCCCGGTATATTTCCACCGCTTGAATATGGCGCATAATTGTCGTTTTTGTCAACCGCGCCGACCGTTATTGCATTGGGATTGTTTCCGGGGGTTGTTACCACTGCAAACCCCTGGCAGCTTGCGCTCGGAGATTCGCCGCAGTTCCCCGAGGCAATTACGACAACAACGCCCCTGCTTATTGCGCTGTTTATTGCAGCCTGTATCGGGTCAGCAGCATTGTATGGCTGCGTTCCGCCAATTGACATGCTGATTACATCCGCCCCGTCTTCAGTGAGCGGATTCTGGTCCGGGTCAGTTGCCCAGTTTATTCCCGCGATTATATTTTCGTATGAGCCCTGTCCCGTGTCATTGAGGACTTTTGCGTTGAATAGTGTTGCCCCCGGGGCGACACCGTAGTAATTTCCGTTGAAGTCCCTTGTGCCTGCGATAGTCCCGGCAACATGGGTCCCGTGCCCGTCCATGTCAGATGTTGTGGGGGATGAGCTGAAGTTTCTCTGCAGCGCAACCTTGCCGAGCAGCATCGGATGGGTGCCGTCAATTCCCGTATCAAGCACGGCAACCTTTACATTATCTCCCCTGTATCCGAGTGCCCAGCCTTGCGGCGCGTTGACCTGCGGGACGCTCTGCGCAAGCAGCTTGCTCACCTCAAAGTTCGGCCAGATGCTCGCAACCGAATCGTCCTTTGCGACTTCGATGAGTTTTGAACGGTCTATTCTTGCCGCAATAATCCCTCCAATATCAAACGATTCTTCTATCGCCCCGCCGTTTTTGATTATTGCCTCTTCCGCCTTGCCCGCACTTTTTTCGTCCACAGCAGTGACGAGGACAAGTGGCGTTCCTGAATCCGCGGCAACTGATGCCTCCCTGGCGCGTGGAGGGGACAAAAGCAATGGATGGATTTTCGATTCGGGGGCTGGTTTTGTAACGGGGTTTGTTATTGTTACAACCCATTCCTTCCGAGTGCTTGACCTGCCGTCGCTCACAGACACTTTTACTTGCGCCGAGCCTTGCGAATAGCTTGAAGAATTGAAGTCGAACGAATTTCCGGCGGCAACTTTTGAGCCATTCAGTTGCCATTCAAAAGATAACGCGTCATCCTGCGCGTCTGTCGCAAAAACCTCAAAGTGAACCGCCCCGCCTTTTTGTATCTGCGGGTCCGGCTCCGGCACGAAGCTATTAATTGCTGGCGGGCTGTTTTGCGATTCAAATGATGCGCCGGGGATTTGGCCGCCTGGGCTTGGGCTGCCGCCACTTGACCCGCCTGAGCTTCCGCCAGAGCCTGCAGTGCGCCAATCAAGGCCTTTTGCCAAAAGCGCCTTCCTTTTCTTTAGCAGCTCTTCAGCCTTGGCTTTCTGGAAAGGGTTCAGCTCGTCAAAGCACTTGCCGTAGAACTCCTCGATTTCAGGGCAGCCGGCTGCATTCTGATCCTGGCTTTGTGCAAAAACCTGTGGCTGCGCGTTTGCATTTTTGGCATTGCCAGCGGCTTGTCCGGTTTGTACAAGAGGCGCAACAACAGAACCAAATGTTTTCTGTGCACCAGAAGCAATACTGTCAAGCGACACTAAGCCTGTTGGCTCACCCCCATGTGGAAGCGCAATTAGAATTCCGAACACTGCAACCAAAACAATTACGGAAAATGCCAGGATGATTTTTGGATTCATTGTTTCACCACCACCCGCTTAAGCAATTTTGTTCCTGTGATTTATTGGCGTCCTTTGGGTCGAGCCCTATATAAGTCCGGCCTTTGTCGAACCAGGTGTAATCACGCACCCACTCGCGGCAATCATTTCCATTTGACATGAATATCGAGTGGCTTGGCTGCGCCTTTATCTTATCCACAGACTTGCCCAAGGTCTGGCCGAATTTTCCGATAAAATAAGTGAAATAAATGAAGGGAACAATCAGCATTGAAACAAGCAATACCAATAATCCGAAGCCAAAAGCGTAATAATGCCCGGTAAACGGAATCGCTAATGGCCTCACAACCCAAGACAGCAACGCAACCAGGGCGCTTGACAGCATTACTGAAAAAATCAGGAAGACGGAGTCTATCATGTGCGACAATATCCTTTCAGGAAGGCCGGCGTAGTCGGTCATTGTCATCGAAAGTTCACCAACCCAGAAACCCTTAGCGCGTAAGGCACAATGAGCCCCGCGACAAATGCTAAAATCCTTATAGGAAACGCTATTTGGGCATTTACTCCTGAAATATACATTGCAATATGGACTACCCCTGAAAGCAGAATTGCCCAGAAAAGCGGACTGCTATAATAATTTTCCCACTTGGCAGTTTTTTCAGAATCAGTCATACTTCTTCACCGCCCACATTCAAACCCAAATGTTTGGCGATTTTTTGCTGGCATTTAAGATTGAACCAGTTTTCAAAGTACTTACTTTTGTCAGTGTCATATGGTGCCGGACCACTGATAAGTAATATACCACCCCCAGAAAGTTCTACTATTTTATAGGCTGGGGCTGATAACAGTTTTTCTCTTCCAAATTTATTGACTAATTGAGAGCCAAAGAAGGTAAGCCAAGTAATATTTTCAGATTTAGTCGGAATGGCGGTGACAACAAAACTATTAATTCCTAAAACAGTAATTCCTATTTCCGGGCAGATAACATTGTAAACAATTATAGCATCTCTGATTAAGTTATTGAGTCCAATGCATGCTTTTTCCCCTATCTGACCATTATCTTCACATAGCCACTCGTCATTAGTCATTCCCACTCTGATAACAACTTTACTCGCTGGAATTTTGAGGCCGTATGATTCAAAGGTATTGTTTTTCGCGTCAATAATTTTTGAAATTGATGTTTGATATGAGAAAGGTGGCACTCCAACACCTTCCCCGTTTCTTCCTGAATAAAGTGCGTCTATTTCATTTTCAACAAGTTGTTTGACATTATTGGTGTGTATTTCTTTTTTATGGGCTGCCAGTAGTGAATAAAGTATTTTACTACAGAGGGCTCTGGTAAACTTATCTTTGTCAATGATGAAATTAATTGTGTACAACCCTATATCGGTACAGGGCACCTGTCGTCCATTTTTCTTATCCGTAATATTGTGCAATATATTGTAAGATATTTCATTTAAGTTTGCGTGGTCTTGTGGCATCGCAATAAACTTTACTCCTTGTTTTTTTAGGGGATACAATACAGGGTCGTTAATAATGTTTTTCGGCACAGTAACAATGGTTTCTGTCGATGCATTATAGACAGCTTCAATGATTTTTTTGCTTCTTAAGATTTCCCCGCTCTGGCTTGAACTCCCTGCAAGCTGATTAAATATTTGTAGTGCATTGCCATTGGTCTTTGCTTTTAAAATAAAGTAAATACCATTTTTTTCCATAAGCCCGGTTATCTCCACAAATGTTTCCATGGTCTTTGCGTCTTTTGCTATTATGCCTCTTCCGTCACGTTTGAAAGAAACATTATATTCCTTTCCATCAACCAAGACTTTTTTTATGAAATTGCCGTCCTTTTCCGATCCTATTTTATCGTGTGTCATATTTTATCACCATTTCAAAACCAAAATAATTTTCCCTTAAACACCTCAATTTTATCATGCAATTATTTTTCATTTTTAACCCCCGCCCTGTAAAATTTGCCTCACTATTTTATCTGACATCTCATTCAATGTTGCTTGGTCTTCAGTCATTGCAATGAACCTTACATTCTGTTTTTTTAGTGAATCTAGGGCAGAATCACCGACGACATTTTTTGGAACACCAACAATTGTTTCCACATGAGCATTAAAGGCCTCTTTAACAATTTTTTTACCCCTAAATAATTGTTGACCTCTTCCAGCCAACTCATCAGCTATATTAGCCGCATTTCCCGTTTTTGCTTGCAAGATAAAGTATACTCCATCCTTTTCCAGAAGACCTTCTATTTCCACATATCTTTCTCCATTACTCACTTTTTTTGCCCATAAATTTCTTCCATTATCACGGAATGATACTAAGTATTCTTCATTATCGACACTTACGATTTGTTTTTTGAAAATGACATTTTCTTTTGTAATTACGTTTCCTCCAACTTGTTTTGCAATATCATCTCCCTGCTTTTGTATCCACATTTCCCCAAGAGCCCCTCTTACTTTGGTTGGGGTTGTTAAGTCTGCTTTTGAAATATATTTCAATATCTGTTCTCTTGTAACTGTTAGTTCTCCTAACTCATAAATTACTTGCCCTGTCACGCCAATAGGTTTTGCTATAAATGGGTTCTTTATCGTGTTCGCAACCGCCATTATATCGTCGCCTACATTCAATGCTTTCCAACCTATTTGCCCAATTGTTTTCGCGTATATGCTATCGTTCACACCCGAAACAAATTTCCACATCCCGCCGAAAAAGTCTACGAATCTCGCCCCATAGGGGATTTTTTCTATAGCTTCAACCATGAATATTCCATTCTCTAATGTCATACCCGCGATTTTGGTAGCTGCTGGTGAGGCACCAACAACAGATAAACCGACAAAAACAGTGTCCCAACTACACTTGTCTTTCCATTCTTGGTATTTTAGGTACAGCCCGACACATTCATTTCCGTAATTCCAGCCAGAGTCAACAAGCACTGCAGCAACTACAATTGCTATTATAAATTGTATATATTGCGGTTTGACTTCAGCGTTCGTCAAGTAGACGGCATTGTTATAATCTTCTGTTTTTAGGGTTGGAATTTTTGAAGCACTAATGCCTTGGGGCTGGACTATGAAATTGATTTTATTGTTTTGAGGAGAAACAGTCACTATTTTTGACGTGGTTTTCAGCTTGTAGTCCACGTCAGTTTCATTATCTTTTAGATACATGTAAACTTCGACTTTGTGCTCGCCAAGATTCATGTTAGGGATGGCAAGATAACCTATCGGATTTGTTATGCCAATCCACTGATTGTCCACTACTACTTGTACATTTGCAATAGGGCAATAGTTAATCCCTGGCACTTTGCAATCAGCTCGTGGCACGCTTATACTAACCAAAACATCCGTCACACATTCGCACTCAAAGCTTGCAGTAGCAATGCCATTAAGGTTAATATTTTTTTCAGCACAATAATTATTATTTGGGCAATATATGCTTACCTTGCGATTTCCCGCTTGGGTATTGGTGATAAATTTACCTTTAGAATCAGTGGTTCCTAAGAAGGAATCGCCCAAATATACTTTTGCATTTTGAACTGGATTGCCTTCAGGATTAACAACATTAACCACTATCGTCGCAATGCTCTGGCTAACCGAAACATTTCTCGAAGCGGTTGTGCTGTTGTAGCCGCTCTTGCTCGCAGTGATGTTGAAGGTCTGGCTGCCTGTTCTTGACGCGGTTGTCGTGTAGGCGTAGGTTCCGCTTGTTGCCGTGCGCGAAACATTGTAGCCAAGGAAAGGGTCGTAAATTGTGAGGTTCGCCCCGTTCACAAGCGAGCCCGAGCCATCCCGAACAGTGATTTGCAGGTTTATCTGGCTGTTCAGCGAGTATGCAGAATTTGCTGAAGCCGTTACTGCAAGGATATTGTTCTGCGCGCAAACCTGGCAGGTAAAGCCCAGGGCATCGTCGTCATCCCTGAAATCTATTGTGGTTGATTTTGTGCCGCAGTATGTTCCGTCCGAACAATAAATCGCAACGCTGTGGCTCCGGCCGCATGAAATGTCGCTTGTGGAAGCGGAATAATTCCCTGAGGAGTCGGTGTTTGACCTGTATGAACCGTCAACATACACTTTTGTGTTTGGGATATTGTTTGATGCATTGTCCTTCACATTCACATTTATTACTCCGGGGCAGGATGCTGAATCGCAACTTGCGGGCATTGAGGGGCTTGCTGAATTATTTGCGGAGGCGCTTCCCCCGCCTGTGCAATTGCCATTAAGATATGCCTCGGAACGGTAGGTTCCTGCTTTCCACCCACCCGAAGGAGCATGCCATGTTACTATCCAGGTAGTGTTGTATTTTGCATTTACGGAATTTGAATTTGAAGTTTGCCCGACAAGCTGGTTGCTCGGGTCATAGAGATAAAAGTTTACGTTGTAAGGCAGTGTTCGGGTCCCGTCATTTATGAATTTGTGTTTTGCGATTATTGACTCGCTGCAAAGATTATCCTGCTGAACCCACGCAGAATCGGATTTCACGTGGCACGTTGGGTCGACAACGGGATAAGCATAGGAATAGAGGTCTCTTTGCACCCCGTTGGAGCAGGAGCCGCTTGTGTAAACTTTCGAGGTATATGTGCCTGTTTTGTCCCATCCGGAAGTAGGCGGGTACCATGTTATTGCGATGGGAACATAATATCCCGCATCAAGAGTTTGGCCGGGCTTGCTTCCGGAGGAGATTTCTGTGCCGCCAGAGTCAAAAAGTTTGTAGTATAGGTCATAAGTGTATTTCAGGTTTCCGTTATTTATGAATCTATGGTTCTGTGTCACGATGTCTTCGTAAGACAGGTATGAACTCTTTGAGGGTGTGCCGTTGGAAGATGAAAGGTTGCAGTTTGGGCAGGGGGCTGTTGGTACATAAGGATAGGCATAGCTGTATGCTGTTCTTGCCCTGCCGTCAGTGAAACTTCCGTCCACCCAGACTTTTACGGTGTAAGTCCCGCTTTTTGGCCAGCCGCCCGTGGGCTGGGGCCAAGGGATATTCCAATTTACATAATATCCAGGAGACAACGATTGGTTTGGTTTGTTTCCCGAATAGATTGTATTGCCGCTTGGGTCTTTTAGCTCATAGTAGAGTTTGTAGTTGAAGGTGTAGGTGTTGCTAGTGTTCTCAAATTTGTGATTTTGAGTCACGATGTCTTCGTTGCATGCATATGAGGTTTTTGAAGGAGAACCGTCAAAGCCGTTTATGGTCCCTGGAGCTACGCAGGGCGCATTGGGGACATACGGATATGCGAGGGCGTTAGCTGATGAAATCCCGCCGTTGGAACAAAAAGCCATGAAAGCCGACTTGAATGTGTAAGTGCCTGCTTCTGCCCAGCCGGAATTTGAGGGATAATAGCCCCCGGTTGTCCAATTAGCAGTACTGTTGCTTGCGAGCGAATTATTCGGCACCTGCCCTTCCCCTGCAAAATTGTTTGACGGATAATGCAGGGATTCAAAGTAATGGTAGCTTATTGTTGAAGAATTGGTGTTGGTAAAACGCTGATTTTGAGCCTGAAGAGTTTCGTTGCATGCATATGACGACTTTATCGGGTTTCCGTTGGCGCCACCGGTAGTACATGCGGCATTATAGCCGGCTACAATGAAATACGGCGCGTTAGAGCTGTACTGTGAGTTATAGCCATAAACCTTCACATAGAAATCGCCGCTAATGCCTGCATTGCATACTTCTGTGGAACTGCCGCCGGCGTTGCAACTTGTTACAAGCGTGCCGCAGTCATCCCAAATTTCAATATCATAGTCTTTTCCGACAGGCGGTATCATTATTACCCTGAGAAAAAGGCTCTGGGCTTTATAGCCACGATACCAGTCAACATCCCCACTTGAATCTATATAAGTTTTGTAATAATATTCCCCGAGTTGGTTGCTGGAAGTTGAAGAACAGGAATTGTCGGAATTATCGAGAGTAGTTACGTTGTTTTCATCACTCTTAATTAGTGTGCCAAAAAAACTTGCGAGCGGCGATTCAAACGCCTCCGCCTTTTTCTCAACAATATTATTATCTATGTTGATAAAAGTATCAGGCACAGAACCTTGTTTTGACGCGTTATTCGATGTATCGGTCGGCTCAATGGCGTAACCATTAAAATCGGTTGTCTTCGCATCCACGTGTCCGGGCAACGCAGACGCTTCCGCATTTGCAAGTCCGTTCCGGAATATTTCAGAAGTCGCCTCGGCAGTTATTTGATTTTGCACTGTTGCTTGAGAACTGCCCTCGGCAGTGGAAGTGACCAGGCCCAGTGAAAAACTGCCAAGCGTTACAAGCAGGATAAATATGGTTGTAACTTTGATTTCCAGGCCTTTTGCCATTTATCCCACCAGAAAGCTCCACCACGGCTTTTCAATTTCAATTACTTCCGCTGTCTGCGCATCGATTTTGGTTTTTGCGTCCAATTCTATTGGAATAAGCCCAAAAATCCTTCCTTCTATCCTGGTTTCCACAATGTAAACCGGTTTTTCGCTTCCCTGTATCGACACTGCCCCGAGCGTTTGCGCGCCGGTTGCTTGCATTGCTTTCTCAGCTGCGGAAGAAGGGGTGACGTTGATTTGCATTCCGGATAGCACTAGGGTATTCCCGTCCGAGCCGATTTTTTCTTTGGTAGTGGCTACAATGCCGCCGGAATTTATTTCAGCACCGCCCCCTGAATTTTGGGTGACTGTAACTTTTTGAGCGTCACCGCAACCCTCATCATTGCAATCAGCAAATTCCTTTCCCGAATTTTGAGGCATGATCCATGCTTTCCACATCATAAGCGGCACCGGTCCAGCCACGGCCGGAAGCTCATCATCACTGCATTCAGGGCAGTCAGGCGGGCTCTGGTAATCGCCCTTTGAAGGGTCGTTAACCGAATCCCCTCCGGAATCCCCGGGCGGGGCGCCGGGCGGAACAGGATATTGCCCGGACTGGCTGGAAGTTGGCGGCCCAATGGCTATTACGCCAGGCATTTCCTGGCCTGGCTTTATCTGGGCACTGGATGTAATAATCGCAGTTGCGGAACCCGAACTTTTGTCCTCCAAGACAGGCAGCTTCTCAATGGTCGAGGTGGCTGTTGCCGTTCCAGTTTGCCCATCCGAACCATGGCCACTAGCAATTACCCTGAATTTATGCGTGAGTGCCTGGGTTCCGTCAGGCGCCGGCTCGCCCTCGCAACCGCGTTTCTTCCAAGAGACCGAAAGAGTGAAAGTGTATTCCCCCGGCGCGAGCGCCCCTATGAAAAACTCTTTTCTGCTTGGAATTTGGCCATTTGTTTGGCCGGCATCCATTGCGTACACACAGCTGGAGCGGACAAGCCCGATTGAGAGGCGAATATTGTTGCCGTCCATAACAGGAACAGGAACGCCCCCGGAAGTGCCGATATAATTGGAAACTGCCGTGAATCCTACCCATATTGGGCTTTGGCCAGAAGGAGCCTGCGGGATTGTGTATCCGCCGTCTCCATCTGCCAAGGCAGGTGGCCCAAGAATTGCCAAAAAAACGGCCGCCACAAGCAGCCGAGAAAAATACAACGAATTGACCTCCATTGAATTCCGCGAAAAACCTGATTTAAATTGGTCCCTCACTTCACAACCCCCGCCCGCAAGTTTAGAACGCATGAAACCCCCGTTTCAGGCTAATATTTCTATAAGTAACCCATTCCCGTGAAGTAATATACGTGCCGTTGAAGGCGAATCAACCTGCAGGTTGATTGGAAAAGAAGAGAGGCGCCG
>CAYJRH010000006.1:0-10479 GCA_964372565.1 uncultured archaeon | reverse complement strand
CGCCGCCAGTAGAGCCACAATATCATTCCCTTGCTATTTCAAGTATTTTTGGAGAAACAAGGCGCAGCAAATCTTTGGTTGAAAGCTCGACCCCCATGGCATGGTCACCAGAACTGATGTTTACTCTCTCTTTATCCAGAATGCTTTTATCGAAAACGACCGCGATTTTCCCTTCAAGCAGCGGCGGCACCGCCCCGGCCTTGTACCCTGTAATCCTTTGAAGCTCTTCAGGAGAAACCATGCTTAGGCGCTTGGAGCCGAGAAGCCCGGACAATTTTCCCATGTCAAGTCGCCTGTCAGCAGGAAGACAGGCGGCACAATAGGTGCCGTGCCTATCCTTTAGCACAAGGACTTTAATCATTTCATGCAAAGGCACGCCTCTCTGCCTTGCCGCATCTTCGCAGGTAGACGCGGGTTTTTCGTGCCTGAGGAGCCTATGGGTTATTTGCCTGCTTTTTAGCAATTCTATGAAGGGAGGCATGTTTATCTCTCAGTAATGCATTGTAGCACTAAGAACATGTAAGGTTTCGTAATATTTGCCTTTTCTCTTGAAATATGCGGCTTTTTTGCTATCAGCAAATTTTTTTATTGATTTGAAGTGGCGAAGTGTGCACTCCCTGAAAAGAATTCTTTGGCGGCGCAAAACAACATAATCGCCAAATTTTCTCTTTAGGAGCTGTTTTGTTTTTTTGATATTTGCCAGGGAACTGTTCGTAAACACTATTTCGCCGCCCTTCTTCAGGAACCATGGGGCCGAATATATGAAATCGTCTATAAAATCGCGCCAGTCTGCCGCCGGGTTGGTTTTTCTGTTTTCGGGCAACGGGAGAAAAGGCGGGTTGGAAACTATTAGGTCGAACTTTTTTCCCCTAAGGCCGGAAAATAAGTCACTCAGAATCGGCATTACCTTTGATTGCACCCCGTTTTTCGCAATGTTTTGCCTTGTTGTTTTAATGCTTTCCGGGTTTATGTCAGAGGCGTAAACCTTTCTGGCGCCATGTTTGGCTAGGGCTATAGAAAGGAAGCCTGTCCCACAGCCCATGTCAAGGACGTCTTTGTTTTTTGTGTTGATTTTGGAAATGCAGTTGGCAATGGATTGCGAATAGACTGTAGGCGGCATAACGTGCGCGCATAAGCCTATTTTTATTTCCTGGCCAGAGACAACATAGGACAACTCAGCCATGGCCGGCATCACCGCTGCTTGGCAAGTCTATTCTTTCGGGAAAAATCACCACAGTTTCGCCTTCCAGGATGCCATACCCTTTGACATCACTAATTCTTCTGAAACCATTTTCCAGCAGCGCATGCTTAAGCATTGAAGAAAATTCACCCAGGAGCTTCGGATTTTCATAAAACCTGAATTCCATGCAGCAGTTTTTCCGGTAGATGGTTATTCCGCCGTCTGGCTCAAAATAATTTTTTGACAGGATTGTCGGATGAAATTTTATTGGGCAATAAGCGTTGGTTACAAAAGCGTCTGTCATGATACCCACACAAAACGAACTGAACTGCTGAAGTAACCCATTCCCGTGAAGTAATATGCGTGCCGTTGAAGGCGAATCAACCTGCAGGTTGATTTACCTGTACAGGTTCCACGCTATTCTCGGTATGTACTTTGCGTATGCCCTGTACTTGCCCCTTTCCAGTTCCGCGCAGAACTCCCTGTACAGCCGGTATAGGATTTTTCCGCGGTCCTTTCTTTTTTCGGCAGGGCGTAGTATATTCCGGCAACCGCGGGCCCATTTTCATTGTAAAGCCTCCTTATGTCCTCCGGAAGGTGGCGGTATTCCTGCCGCGTGACCGGCCTCCATCCGGCGAGGTTGAGCCGCCTGCGGAGGAAATCCCATAATTGGGGGAGCTCGTCGAGCTTTGTTTTCCGCAGGAGCCCCCCGATTCTTGTCGGCTTGCCCGGAGCCGCGGATTCGAACGGGTCTTTATGGAAACTGCCGCTCCCCGCATACGTGCGGTGGGTGCCCCTCTCCATTGTCCTGAACTTGCGCATGGCGAACGGCTTGCCGCCCTTCCCGACCCTGATCTGCGAATGGAAAAAAAGGCCATCCCTGAAGAATTGCCTTCCTTCGGGGGCTTTAAGCGGCGCTTTCGGCATCATTCCACCCTGAGCTGCTCCCTCGTGATTTTCCTGCTGAAATCGAATTCCGCCAGCGGCTTCACAATGAATTCGCACCGGTTCGCGCGCAGCGCGGCGCAGCTGACCTCTACGCACTCGACGTCGCGCTTGAAGTATGTGGAAAAAATTCCCGCGAGCATGCCGCGCAGGAAAGTGTCCACAGGCGCCTTCGCGTTCCTGCACTCAGCCGCGACAGGCGAGCTTGTGACGATTACAAGCGCGTGGCCCTTTTCAGTGTCGAGGTCGTTGCGCTCGATTTTTCCCCACCCGGAAGCCGTGAGGTATGCCTGCATGAAATCGAGGCCTTTCTCCCCCTGCACGCCGAAATCAATCCTGAAGTCCTTGCTTACCGCGTTC
This sequence comes from uncultured archaeon, assembly GCA_964372565.1. GTDB lineage: Archaea > Iainarchaeota > Iainarchaeia > Iainarchaeales > Iainarchaeaceae > UBA10205. Next base: position 7,994 of record CAYJRH010000006.1, on the reverse strand, counting down.
TTGACCGATTCCCTGATTGCATAGTAAAGCTTGAGGTTGAGGTCCTTGTCATCCTTCTCGGCAATGCCGACAAGCACATCTATGGGCAGGATTGCGAACGGCATGTTCAGCAGGAAAAAATTGTTGTGGCTGTACTGCAGCCCGTTCGTGAAAATGAACTTGTCGTAAAAGGAGTTCAGCATCCCAAACACCTTTTTCCATTTGCCGCGGTCATTGCTGCTCGGCCTCCTTCAGTATCCTGTGGATTGCGCGGTATGCCTCGGCCTCGAGCGGCCACACGACAAGCGCGTTCCCCATGCGCTTCGAGAGCACCTGCCTTTTCTTCACCAGCTTCTTGAGGTAATACGTGTAATTCGTGGAGTGCCTCCTGCGGTGCTCCCTTGAATTGGTGTTCTCGCTGAAGTGCTTCGCGATTTCCAGCGCGGAAATCGGCCAGTGCTCGCGCACGATTTGCAGAACCCTGTTTTCTTTGTCTTCTGGCTTGCCAGCATTTTGCTTCATAATACCCTAAGAACCGCTTTATTGTATAAAAAAGTGCCTGTTGTGGCTGGCATGCCCGAATAAAGATTTTCAAGGCGCCTATGCCTGAGCATGCCACGCAAAGTTTCTAAATACGTTTGAGTACACTATTTTCACTGTGGTCGGAATGGTTTGTATTGATGGGCTGAGAATAAGTTTCGCCCTTGAAAAATATGCTGCAAGAAAGGAAAGCTTCTCCGAAACCGCGAGGCTTGCAGGGGTTTCCGTGTGGCGCCTTCTGGAGGAAATGAAGTCGAGGGGCGTGTTTTTCCAGACGGATGAGGAATCCATTTTTGAAAGCCTGAAGGAATTCAAGTGAAAGTTATTGCGGAAAGGCTTCCCTGAATGCCGTGGTTCACATCCTGTCCGTGAACCGCAGCAGGTGCTCGAACCTCCAGATGTCCGCGCGGCGCAGGACTATTATTACCCCTGCAGAGAGGATGAGCGCGTATCCTATAAGCTCATTCCCGAGCGGCCGCTCCCCGAAGATGATGAAAGCGAGCGCCCCTGCGAAAAAAAGCTCTGAAAAAGAAATTATTGCGGCCGTGGATGCCTCGAGCGTGTCAAGCACGTGGTAATAGAGGTCGCTCGCAATCCCAAGCAGGACTCCGATTGCGGCGAATGCCAAAAGCGGGATGGCCTCGAACCCCGCCGCCGTAACCGGAAACAGGAGCGGCAGGATTATTGCCACCATCACAAGCTGCAGGAAGTTGGAGTAAAACGAAATCGTGTGGTATGAATAGTCCTTCAGCGCGCGCGCGGTTATTATATCGCCGGTCTGCGAGAACGCCGCAAGTATCCCTAGGAGAAACCCCGCGTTTATTTCAAGCCCTGCGGAGGGGCTTGCGATGAGCGCAATCCCGCCGATTGTCAGCACGAACCCCGCGAGTTTTTTCGAGGTGAGTTTCTCGCCGAGCAGGAGGACCGCGGCCACGAGAACCCATGCGGGCATCGTGTATTGAAGGAAATACGCGTTTGAAACCGTGGTATAGCCCAGCGCCATGAAAAAGCAAAGTGGCGTTCCCACGCTGAAAAGCGCGTTGAGGAAAATTACGGAAAATTCCTTCGCATTCTTTATGGGCTCGTGGACCCTGAAGCGGTAGTATGAGATTGCCCCGACAGTGAGGAACTTGAAAATCCTCGATACGAGGAACACGGTTATGAAGGCGTATCCCAGCGTTGAGAAGTATTTCCACGACACTCCCGCCAGGGCCCATACAAACGAGGCCAGGACAAGCCAGAGCGCGGCGGAGTTCCTGTTCAGCAGTTCCATCCTGAATTAAAGGGAGTGGCCCATTTTAAGCTTTTTCGTCCGGAGGTAAGAGGCGTTGTGCCTGTTCGGGGCGACCTTTATCGGCAGCTGCTCGGTTATTTTGAGGCCAAAGCCCTCCAGGCCTTTCAGCTTCTTCGGGTTGTTTGTGAGCACCCTTATCGTGGTCAGCCCCAGATCACGGAGTATGCGCGCCCCTGTTCCGTATGTGCGCCTGTCAACAGCAAGCCCGAGCGCGGTATTCGCTTCAATTGTGTCCTTGCCGCGGTCCTGCAGCTCGTAGGCGCGGAGCTTGTTCAAAATGCCTATGCCCCTGCCTTCATGGTGCGGTATGTAGAGCAGCACGCCCATTCCTTCCTTCCCAATCCTCCGCAGCGCCTCGCGCAGCTGCATATTGCAGTCGCAGCGCAGGCTGTGGAAAACATCCCCAGTCAGGCACGCGGAGTGCACGCGCACAATGACGTTTTTCTTTCCCGCGACCTTGCCCTTCACGAGCGCGATGTATTCCTTGTTTTCAAGCGCGTCAAGGTAGCCCACTGCGCGGAAATCCCCGAATTCCGTCGGAAGGAATGGCGCGGCGACTTTTTTCAGGTGCAGGCCCTTCTTCAGCCTGTATGCTATCAGGTCCTTGAGGCAAATGATTTTGAGGGAATGCTTTTCGGCGAATTCCATGAGCCCGGGCAGGCGAGCCATCGAGCCGTCGGATTTCAGGATTTCGCTGATTACGCCGACAGGCTTCATGCGCGCGAGCGTGAGCAAATCAACAGCGCCTTCCGTGTGGCCGGCGCGCTGGAGGACTCCGCCTTCCAGCGCCACGAGCGGGAACACGTGCCCCGGCCTGTTCAGGTCAGAAGGCTTTGAGCGCTCGCTGAGGATTGTTTTGATTGTGAGCAGCCTGTCCTGGACGCTTATGCCGGTTCCGCCTTTTGCCGCATCCACGGAAACCGTGAACGGGGTTTCATACTTGTCGGTGTTCATTGTCATTTTTTCGAGGTGAAGCTGTGCCGCCTTTTCCTTTGTAATTGGCACGCAGAGCAGCCCCCTTGTCTCGGAAATGATGAAGTTGAGCTTCTCCGCGGTCGCCTTTTCGGCGGCCATCACAAGGTCGCCCTCGTTCTCGCGGTTTTCATCGTCCGCAAGGACAACCATTTCGCCCCTTTTCAGCGCCTTCAGCGCGCTTTCCATAGAATCGAATTTATACTTCATGCACCCACCATTCTACAGCAATCCAATCCGATTTCACTTAAAAACGTTACGCGTAACAAAAAGGAGTAGGTTATGGCAGTGGGCAAAACCCATTTTCCGAGGCCGCCGACAGCGGCAGAGCTCAGGGCAGCGCTCGCATCCAATCCACCCGGGATTTTCCTTTCAAAGAGCAGCTTCTCGCGCATGAGCTCCAGGGCGCGCTCGCTCCTCGACAGCACGGATGTGGAGGTAGTCATCGGGAGTTCGCGTGGCAGGCCGATTGAGGTCGACATGCAGAAGCTCTCGCAGGTTGTGGAGCTGCACCGGGACAACAGGACTTACAGGGAAATCGAGGAAGCCACAGGCGTGCCGAAGAGCACCGCGCACTACCTCATCAAATACGCGGGGCGGCAGAAGCTCCGCAGCGGGAAAAAAGTGGTTTACCTCTAGAACGGAATCTGGGCAACGCCCATGTTTGCCGGCAACGGCATTCATCCTATTCTTCAACCACCACTCTCGCGTCAACAGCGAGGATTTTGCCCTTCGCGGCGATGAGCGGGTTAAGGTCCATCTCAACCACGCCTTTCTCATTCATCATGAGCCTGCTCGCGCCGATTATCGCGTTCACAAGCGCTTCCATGTTCGCCGGCTGGCCGCCGCGCGCGCCTGCAATAATTGGATAGGCCTTTATGCTCCGCACCATTTCAATCGCCGTTTTTTTGTCAATCGGGCAGATGCGGAGGCACGTGTCCTTGAAAATCTCGGTGTAAATCCCGCCGAGGCCGAAAAGCACCGCGGGCCCGAATTGCACGTCGCGCTTCCCGCCTATTATAAGCTCGGTGCCGCGGAGCATTTCCTGCACCGCAGCGCCCTCAAAGCCCTCGAGCTTTTTCATTTCGGCGAACGCCTTCCTCGCTTCCTCGATGTTTTGTATGCCGATTTTTACCCCGCCGACATCCGTCTTGTGCGAGATTCCGGAGGAAATGATTTTCATCACGAGCGGGAACCCGGTTTTTTTGCACGCTTTCCTGAGCTCCTGTTCGGTTTCTGCTTCAGCGGTCTTCGCGAATTTTATCCCGTGCTTCCGGGCAATTTTCATGGATTCCGCGAAGGAAAGCGTTTTCATGCAAAGATTGGGCAAAATACCTTTATTAAGTTTGCCTGAGTTCAATTTGTCTGGTCGCATGGTGAAAATAACTTTCAAGGGCGCGGCGCAGGAAGTGGGCAGGAGCGCGTTCCTGGTCGATGATGGGGACAAAATCCTGCTTGATTACGGGGTTAAGCTCACCCCGAACGGCACCGAGTACCCATTGCCCGTGAAAACGAACCTCAACGCCGCGATCATTTCACACGCGCATCTCGACCACACAGGAAACATCCCGCACCTTTTCCAGGAGACGCACTGCCTCACATACATGACCCCTCCCACGCTTGGAATCGCGAGGATTCTCTGGTTCGACACCCTGAAAATCGCGGGCCTGGAGGGCATGGACGCGAAATTCAACAAGGAGGAAATCGCAAAGACCGAAAAATACACTTTTCCGATTCCTTACCGCAAGCACATGGAGATTACCGACCACACTTCAATGATTTTCCACGATGCGGGCCACATTGTGGGCTCGGCGCTCACTGAATTGAGGATGCGTGACAAGACAATTGTCTACACTGGCGATTACAGGTATGTCGAGACCCGCCTCCATGGGCCCGCGCAGTTCGAGAAGCTCAGGGAATGCGACATCATGATTACCGAGAGCACTTACGGCGACCGCGAGCACCCAGACAGGAAGGAAACGGAAAAGCTGTTCGTCGAATCCGTGCAGGAAACCATTGACAATGGGGGCCATGCGCTCCTGCCATCGTTTGCGGTTGGAAGGAGCCAGGAAATCATTGATGTGCTGCATGAATACAACGTCGAGGCGCCGATTTACTATGATGGGATGGGCCAGCGCGTCGCGGAAATATACCTCAAGAACCCTTCATACCTGAAGGACGCGAAGTTCCTGAAGAAGGCGCTTGACCGCGTGACATGGGTGCGCGACGTAAGGATGAGGAAGAAGGCGCTGAAGGAGCCTTCGGTCATTGTCTGCACGAGCGGGATGATGCATGGCGGCAGCGTCTACGCTTACCTTCCGGATGTTTACAACGACAGGAACTCCAAGATAATGCTCACGGGCTATCAGGTGAAGGACACCCCCGGGAAAATCCTCCTTGAAACCGGCAAGCTGAACCTCGAGGGAATCGAGGTCGACGTGAAAGCCGGTGTCGAGCGCTACGACTTCAGCGCGCACGCCGGCAGGAGCGAGCTGTTCCGCGCAATGAAGAAGCTCAACCCGGAACACGTTATTTGCGTGCACGGCGACGCCGAGGTTATGAAAAAATTCGCGATCGGCATCAAGGAAGAGGGCTTTAACCCCATAGTTCCGGAGCTTGGGCAGGTAATAGAGCTATGAGCAGGTTCGCGGAAACCCTGAAAAGCTCCCTAGAAATTTTTCTGAAACACCCCCGCCTCATCATTCCGAAGCTCATTGTCGCGCTTCTCTACAGCTTTACCATCCTTGCTACAACAGGCCTCCTTGAAAACGCGATTGCCGACCCTTCACTCTCGCTCCTCACGCAGACGGTTCTCCTGCTCGGTTTCGTTATTGCCATCGGGCTGGTTGACATTGTCGCGAGCGCGACATACCCTTTCATGGTGGGGGATGCACGCTCAGGGAAAAAAGTTTCGGTCATTGGCGCGCTCGCGCGGGTTTTTTCCAGGCCGCGGAAAATACTCGTTCCTGCAATCATTGTGGAAATGGGCTTGGTTCTCGCATTGTTCCTGCTGTCGCTGCCGCTCTCCTTTATGATTGCCGCGGAGTCGGATTACACGCTCGCCTTTACGCTGGTTTATGTCGCAATCGTGCTTGCCGTGGTGTTCCTGTTCTACAGCCTCTACCCTGTGCTCGCATACGAGAAGGGCTCCTCGGTCGTTGGCTCGCTGAAGCGCACAATTGAGATATCAATCAGGAACAAGCCAGAGGTCGGGAAAGCCACGGCAGTCAGCCTGCTGCTTTCGCTTTTGTCAATCGCCATCGCGTTCACAATCGAGTTTTTCCCGCAGAACGAGGGCACGCCGCTCTTCTGGCTCGCGTTCATAATAATAAGGTTCCTCACGGCTTATGTATACAGCTACCTTTACGTGCTCAACCCGGTGTTTTACCTCGAGTACGCGAAGGGCAGATGATATGCGCCTGCCTGAACATAAGGGCAGGCTTTGTTAACCCCACAAACTAACCTATTTATAAAATCTGTGGGGTTAACCTGTTTGTGGCTTACGTAACTGCAAAGAAAATCAAGGGCAAAAAATACCTGTACCTCGTGAAATCCATCAGGCTGCCGGACGGTTCAGTGCATAAGCTGCAGAGGCTCCTGAAGGCAATGCCAAAGAGCCTCAGACGTGCCGAGAAGGAAAACAAGCAGTTTTTTGAGGATAAAGCAAAACAGGCATATGCTGATTGGGCTGCCAAGAGTTTTCGTGCGGATTCCATTTTTACTGCTGAAGAATTCGGAAAAATCGAGGCGGCAAGGCTTGGCTTCAGGGCCCTGCAGAAAAATCTTACAAAACCGCAGCTGAAGGATGCGCTTGACAGGTTCACCGCCAATTTCACCTACGAATCAAATGCGCTTGAGGGCAACAGCCTCACTTTGAAGGACGTTGCGATTGTCATGTTCGAGAACAGGGGCGCCGAAGGAAAGGACTTGCGTGAAATTTACGAAACAAGGAATTCCCGCAGGGTCCTGGAATTGTTATACAAAAAAAAGTTCGGTCTTGACCCCACTTCCTCAATAAAAATGCACAAAATGCTCATGAAGGACATTCCGGCGGCTGCAGGCTTCAAGAAAGTCCCGAATTTCCTTTTAGGGCGCTCAGTTGAAACCGCCCCGCCGGAAAAGGTTGCACTGGAAATGGATTCGCTCTTTGGGTGGTGCGGCAAAAATCCGGAAAGGCTGCACCCGCTGCAGCTCGCGGCGAGGTTCCACGGGAAGTTCGAAAAAATCCATCCTTTTGAAGATGGCAATGGCAGGGTCGGCAGGTTCCTTGTGAACGTAATCCTCATGAACCACGGCTATCCGCCGTTGATAGTGCGGAAAACCCAGCGCCAGTCATACCTGAAGGCGCTTGAAGCCTTTGACATGGGTTATGCACAGAGCCTGGAGCGGTTTTTTCTCGAAAGGTTCAAGAAAACATACAAGAATTTCTTCGGGGTGTATTCAAAGTACATATAATCCGTTCAGGCAACTGTTTTGTGATTTCTATGAAGCGTTTCTGCGTGAATTGCGGGAAGGAAACCGACAGGCTTGTTGACAGCCTCTGCAATGAGTGCTACCTGAAGAAGCATGAGGTTCTGCCCCTTCCCGACAACATTGTGATTGATTACGACTGGCGGAGCGGCAGGATAAGGGTCGGCAGGCCGTGGGTTGACCGCTCTGACGAGGTTATCAGCAACTTCATCAAGGATAAGGCGCTTGCCATGGCAAAGCCCAAGCTACTCAAAATCACGGGCCTCGAAGTTTTGCTGAGGCATGAAGGCGTGGAACCTAACGAGGAGCTGTTTGCAGCCGTTTCTTTCACCGCGGACATGGATGGGGTGCCCATTGAAGTGAAAAAGGAGATTGAAGTCAGGCTCCGCAGGACGATTTCCGATGCGTCAATGAAAATCTCCTCCTATTACCACGAGGCGATTATCCAGCTCCGTTTCCTGAAAAAGCCGACGCTGCAGGAAGGGCGCGACAGGCTAAAGGAAGTCCTCGGCATGATTGCCTCATACAAGAAGAAAATCGAGTTGTCCCACGCAATCGACACAAAAAACGTGCCCGGCGGGGCTGACATCCTAGTGGCTTCGGCGAAGGCGGCAAAGCATGTCGCGTACCAGATGGCGAAGAAATACAAGACAGCGCCGATTTACTCGAACAAGATGATTGGCATGGACGACAATGGCGTGACGAAGTACAGGCACACGTACTGCATCAAAATCTGATT
>CAYJRH010000005.1:15160-30855 GCA_964372565.1 uncultured archaeon | reverse complement strand
GGAAGGATTGCGGGCGATTCAATCCACGACCACTTCAAGGGCAACACGCCGCTGCGCAACTATGAAAGGAACTGCTCCTCTTTGAACAGGGAGCTGAGGCTGCACTGGAAAATCAGGCAGTACATGAACAGCAAGAGCGAGGAGGACATTGACAGGCTCTTCAGGGGCATGAACAGGGCGAAGTTCGGCGAGTTCCTTTCGGAGCACGGCGACATGGACAGGCCGAGCAAGTTCATCGGCAAGGTCATGACAAAGCCCTCATTATGGAGGCTGTTCCCCGAGGCGCTGAGGTTCCTCGGGACGTAAGTGCCTGCATGAAGCCTAATCAGCTGAGGCCTGCGAGTATGTTTTAAATATGTAGAGTATGTAAATAATATGTAGGTGGTTTATTGTGTATGAGGGGATAAGTTCAGTGGGTGAGCGCGGCCAGATAACCCTGCCAAAGGCCTTGAGGGTAGCCAAAGGGATTAAGCCCAAAGACAAGGTCATTGTGAAAATCGAGGATGAGAAAATAGTGGTTGAAAAGTCAGTGGGCAAAAAGGAAAAGGAAAGCCTCATGAAGGAATTTTATTTGAAGTATGAAAAACTAAATAAGGAAATAGAGGAAGAATGGAAATTTGCCAGTATTGAGGCGGACAGGTTGTTGGATGAATATTAAGCGCGGCGATGTTGTCCTTGCTAACTTGGGGCCGGTAGTGGGTTCAGAACAGGGCAAGATAAGGCCCTGCCTGGTCGTACAGAATGACATCGGAAACAAGTATAGTTCCACCACAATTATTGCCCCAGTGACTTCAAAAATCCCTGACAAGCATTACCCGACTGCGGTGGTAATCGACCCCCGAGAAGCAGGATTGGAAGTCAAGAGCACTATCCTCTGCAACCAAATCAGGACAATTTCCGCAAAAGACAGGATTTTAAAAACACTTGGCTCGCTGAAGCCTGAAACCATGAGAAAAGTGGACGCTGCACTCAAGGCAAGCTTGGCTCTGGATTGAAGAGTTTAAAGGAAGTTGCGCAGAATAGCTTTTCATGAACAGAGTTATCCTCCACATCGACCTCGATTATTTCTACGCGCAGGTTGAGGAGCTGCGCAGGCCGGAAATGAAAGGAAAGCCGGTCGCAGTATGCATGTTCTCCGGGCGCACCGAAACATCGGGCGTGGTTGCAACGGCGAATTATCCCGCACGCGCTCTCGGTGTCCACGCGGGGATGCCTATTGCCTTCGCCAAAAAGAAGGCGCCGCAGGCGGTTTTCCTTCCTGCGGACAGGGGGCATTACACGCAGGTTTCAGACCGCATTATGGAAACGCTCCGAGAATTTTCGGACAGCTTCGAGCAGGCGGGCGTTGACGAGGCATACATCGATGCAAGCGCGAAATGCGCGGGAAGCTATGCCGAAGCGAAAAAGCTCGCAAGGCAAATCAAGGAGCGCATTCTTGAAGAGGAAAAGCTCACGTGCTCAATAGGGGTCGGCCCGAACAAGCTCATTGCAAAAATGGCATCCGGAGTGAAGAAGCCCGGCGGCCTGACAGCGGTTGCGCCGCGGGAAGTAAAGACGTTCCTGCGCTCCAAAAAAATCTCCGACCTTCAGGGCATTGGGGAAAAAACGGTGGAAGCGCTGAATCAGAAAGGCATACGAACAATCCAGGAACTTGCCTCGGCGCCTGTATCCGAGCTGCAGGGGATGTTCGGGGAGAACCGCGGGGTGATGATTCATGAGAAGGCGCTTGGCGTTGACGAGAGCCCCGTGGAGGAGCGCGAGAAGCAGCAGCTCTCGCGCATAATGACGCTGAAGCATGATGCTTCCAATGCAGATGATTTGATTTCTGAATCTGAGAAGCTGGCGGAGGATTTGGCGAAAAAGGCCGCGGGGATGAAAGTGAATTTCCGCACGGTTTCAATTATCCTGATTTCTGCAAAGCTGGAGGCCGCGACGCGGAGCAGGACACTTGCGGCTCCGACGCAGCAGAAATCCGAGATAATGAAAGTTGCCGCGGGGCTTTTCAGGCAGTTCTTCGCGGAAAACGCGGGTTTCGCGTGCAGGAGGTTCGGGCTGCGCATCTCCGGTTTTGAGGAGCCGAAGAGCCAGAAAACCCTGTTCGAGTTTTCATGAGCGCATAAAATATTCAAGCGGTTACTCGACAATCCTAAAAGGGATTATTTTCGTATAAGTGCGCTCCACGTGGTCGAAATCGTGGAAGTGCTCCATGACCCTTATTGTTCCGGAGTGGTTTCCGGCCTTCGCGTAATTCGAGATGTAAACCGGAATTTTTATCTGTGCCTTGCCCTTTGCCCTGAAAGAATCGATCTGCTTTCCATAAGACCTTGAAAGGCCGACTGTGCTGAAGTTCGCTGCAGTTGGAAGGTCGATTTCAAGCGAAATGATTTTTTCGCGGCCCTCCTCATTTTCCAGCTCGATAATGAGCTCCCATTTGTCCTTCTTCTTAAGGCTCGCACGCAGCGGGAATATTTCTGTTCGTATCAGCATTGCCATTTTTTCACCCTCCAGAAAATCAGCTAATCTCATAATCGCCGGTGCTCTTGCCCTTCAGCGACTTGAGCTTCTCCTTGAGCTCTTTGTTGCTCGTGCCAAGCTGGGGCCTGAATGTCTGCTTCGGTTCGCCCGCGGATGAAGAGGCGGCAGGTTCCGGTGCGGGCCTCTTGGATTTCCTGAACGCGTTGATTTCATCCATGCTGCCCTCCTTAAAATCGCCCTTGAATTTGCAGCGGAGGCATTCCTCCATGCCTGAAACAAGGCGCTTGCTGTCGAGCGACCCGCACTGCGGGCAGAATTTGTGCTTCATTGTTTAGAGGAAGGGCAAAAACAATTAAAAAACAAGCCATGCGGGCAAAAACCTGCGGGAATGCAGTTTTATATTCTCAAAAGCGCTTCATGATGCCATGTCGGAAGTGCTCCCGCTGACAACAATCGGCATCATAATAGTGATTGCCATCCTTGTCAGCATTCTGGTGAAAAAATTCGGGCAAAACCCGGTGCTTGGCTACATAATCGCGGGTTTTTTGCTCGGCCCATTCCTCTTGAATTTCCTCCGCCCCAACGACCCCCTTGTTCTCGGGTTTGGGGAGATGGGCCTGTTCATTCTCCTGTTCTACCTCGGCCTCGAATCCTCGCTAAAGGATTTCCTTAAGGCGGGAACAACCGCGTTTTTCCTCGGCGTAATCGACATCCTCGGCTCGGTAGCCATCGGATTCGCGATTTCGCAACTCTTCGGCTTCTCGTTCCTGTTCTCCTTCCTCGTGGGAGTGATGCTTTTCTGCACAAGCACCGCAATCGTCGCGAAGTTCGCGTTCGACAACAAAATAATCAAGGACCCATCCACGCACATTGCGATTTCAATTCTGATTTTCCAGGACCTTGTTGCAATCACAATGCTAGTGTTCATTACAAGCTTTTCAAAAAGCGGGCAGGGGCTTGACCTTCCTATAAGCGCCGTGATGTTCGCAACAGCGGCGTTTTTTGTTGTATACCAGCTCAGCCAATGGGTTGAGGAATGGCTGACAAAGAACGGCTTCGGGCACACGGAGATGACGCTTTTCGCCCTGGGAATCGGGCTTATTGTCGCAACGCTCGCGAACTTTTTAAGCATCTCAACAGCCCTTGGCGCGCACTTCGCTGGGTTTGCGCTCGCGGAAACCAAGGCAGGAAACCGGATAAAGAAGGACATAAACTTCCTGCGCGACTTTTTCCTTGTGTTCTTTTTCGTGAGCTTTGGCACAACAATATTTTTCAGCCACGAGGCCGGAACAGTTGTTATACCTGACCTGCCGACTTTGATTTCAATGCTGGGTTTGGCGGCGCTTCTCGTGTTTGCAGGAACCATTGTGCACGGGATGGTATTTACTCTCTTTGGCCCGCTCTTTGGATTGAAGCGCGGCGAGGACACGAGCGGGCCCGCGATTTTAATGGGGCCGCTTGGCGAATTCGTTGTAATCATAGCAACATCCGCGGTGGTGCTGCTGCAGGGCAATGAGGCGTTCCTGCTCCCCACTGTCGCGTTCCTGATCATTGCCGTGAGCGTGATTATTTTCCAGCCGATGTACAGCGGCATAAGCCTGCACCGCCGCATTTTCGGGCTGCTGCCGAGGATTTTTCCAGACAGGGTTGAGACTCAAATCGTAAAGCACAACAGCGAAACCATCGAGTACATGAAAAAAATTGCCGTAAATCTTTTTGTCGTGCTTGCAATGGGCTGGGTTGCGCTGCTGCTCTTCAACCAGATTCCGCGCCTCGGCGTGCCGCTCCCGTTCGGGAGGGAGACAACGACCGCGCTGGTTTTCGTGGTTTTCTCGGCCCTGCCGCTTGTGAGGGCGTTCCGCGCGGCGAAGCACATAATAAAAAAATTCCACTGGAAGAGTGCGGTGTGGCAAAATGCAAAGGCGCAAAATTAATTTTCTCTTGAGGCGTGAACAATTTTCCCCAGTTAATTTGGACATAGATTATTAACCACTTTGAGGCAGGAAACAATTTGGGGATTAGAAACTTATGGGGAGAAAAACAGTTTCTGTGATATCGATATTTTCCCTCGCACTGATTTTTTTTATTACTCCCGTTTTTGCGGAAATGAACGACCCGCCGATTTTTTATGAGCCTTTTAATTCAGTGCAATCGGTTAGGGACAATAATGGCCTGTTTACCATGACTGGCACTTTGGCAACAAGCAATTCCCCGCAATACTCAACATTTGAAACAAGCATTGACGGCAATGCTTTGCATACGCGTACACCAATAACATTTAATTATGGCCCAGAGTTTGTCCAATACCCCATTCACAATGACACCAATATTAACCAAGGGACGATTGAATTTCTTTTCAAGGACGGAAATTGGGGTGGATTAATTAATCTTGACAGCAATTACCCTTTCCCATTAGGGGCACGGGCAAAAGGCGATTCCAGTATTATGAGTTTTGCTGGGGGTTTAACTAGCGGCGCAAACACATGGATGGAATTTAATGGCAATGGCAGCTACCGAAGCCAGGCTCAATTAGTTTTTTTATATGTTAACTTCAATGTTTGGAATCACGTTGCGATGTCTTGGAATTTTGGCCCTAGCGGCGACGGAAGAGTAAAACTTTATTTGAATGGCAAAATGGCATCAACAATTCCATTAGCCATGGACACAAATTTTCTTGGCCAGCATTTGTTAAGGGTGGGAAATTCTTTTTATTATGGCTCACATGAAGGTTCATATGATGAAGTCAAATTATTTAATTATGTAAGGACAGACGCACAAGTATTTCAGGACTATAACAGTTATAGTTATCCGCCGGTTGCCTGCAGAACAGATGCTGATTGCGGCGCAGGGCAAAGCATTGGCGGGCCATATTGCAGCCAAAATAATGTTTACCAAATTACAAACACTAGCACTTGCTCAAATCCCGGCACATATGCATCCGCATGCGTTGCATCAAGCCAGGAGCAACTAAGGCAGGTTTGTTCGTTGAGTTGTTCTCTTGGAGCGTGCATGGTAAAGAATCCAAGCACTGGCAGCGTAAAAATTGAAGGAAGGAAATTATTTGTTGATGGAACCGAGTATAAGGTTAAGGCGGTTGGATATGCCCCTGTGCCAATAGGCTCAAGCCCTGATCTCGGGTATGATGTTACTGCCCATCCGGAACTTTGGGCAAGAGACTTTATTTTAATTAGAGGAATGAATGCAAATACCATTAGGACTTGGGGCAAAGTTAGGGACACTAATTTTTTGGATGCCGCTTGGAATAATGGCAACAGACCAATAAGGGCCATTATGGGATATTGGATGGGTGGAAATGATTTCCAGAACCAAGCAACAAGGCAAACAATACTCGCGGATTTTAATGCATATGTAACTAAATTCAAAAACCATCCGGCCGTACTTACTTGGGCCATTGGCAATGAAGAGAATTGGTTTTATGCCATGCAATTTGGCGATAACCAAAGACTTGCAGCATACATGTCACTTGTAAATGAGATGGCGCAAAATGCTTTTTCTATTGAAGGCGCGAGTTATCATCCAGTAACAGCCGTTTCTCTTGAGATGCCACAAAAATTTGACACTATTGGCAATTATGCTGGCGGAGCCGGTGACGCAAACATTCCTTACGTGGATATCTGGGGATTGAATAATTATCCCGGGCAAAGTTTTGGAAATTACTTAAACACTTTCGCAATAAAAACTACGAAACCTTTGTTAATAACAGAGTATGGAATTGATGCTTTAAATAATAACACAACTATGGAGTACGAACAAACCCAGGCGGATTGGGATGTAAATCTTTGGAGAGAAATCTCAACTTCAAGCGTGGCAATAGGCGCAAGCTTAATGGAATACAGCGATGAATGGTGGAAAGGATATGGCGGCGATATTTCAACACACGATAATTTAGGATATCCTACTTCAAGCCATCCGGATTTGTATGCGAATGAAGAATGGTGGGGAATAATGCGTACGGCGAAAAACGGTTCTTCCCCTGACACCATGACTCCTAGGCAAGCATACTATGCGCTGCAAAAAGAATTCGGCTGTGGGGTATCACTGACCGCAGCAACGTACGAACAATGGAAATTGGCAAAATTCAGTTCCGCTGAGTTAACGAATACTGCAATAAGCGGCGAAACCGCCGACCCTGACGGCGACGGCATAAATAATTTGGCGGAGTATGCGTTATGCCTTGACCCGAAGGTTAGGGGAACCGCAGGGCTTCCAAGGGCGGCGATAGAAGACGGCAACTTCATAATGATTTATAACAGAGTGAAGAACACCATCGATGTTAATTTCCTTGTCGAACTTTCAAGGGATTTGTTCACCTGGAATTCGGGGCCTGCGTATACCGGGTTGCTTTCAATAATAGATAACGGGTCAACGGAAAGAGTGAAGGTCATGGACATGGTGCCTGTGCCTCAAGGCAGGGCGCAAGGGTACATGAGGCTGAAAATTACGAAAACAACCGGAGCGCCTCCTCTTCCATTGGCAAAGCTTTTCGCCAACTTCGGGCCGCTTTGCAGCAACAATTCCGATTGCGGAACCAGCGGCTTTATAGAAAACACATACAGCTGCTCGGAAAATTCCCTCTACCAGACATACAGAACATACGCATGCAACAACCCAGGACAACTAAACTCAACCTGCACAAACACAGAAACAAACACACTCAAAGAAAACTGCGGAACAACCACATACTCCGAATGGAGCGAAAAATACTGCGAAGGGAACAATGTCATGCACAGCCGCGCAACAACAGAGCCAACCTGCGGGGCAACAGCATGCTCAACCTCCATGGCAAGCGAAGTGCAGGCAACGGAAACCTGCGAATACGGATGCCAGAACGGAGCATGCCAACCAGCGCCGGCACCCGCGCCTGAACCGGCGGCGCCCGCAGCAGGCGGAGGCAGCAGCGGCGGAGGCGGCGGCAATCCTTCAGACAGCCAGCTGCTCAAGGTTTCACCAACAGAAACAAGCGTTGGCAAGGCAGTGAAGATCAGCGCACTCTGCAAGTGGAACTTCGGATGCAAAGTAATGGTGGATGGCAAAACCCTCGCGGAAATGCAAAAGAGCGAAGGCTACCAGGATTTCAACGCATACTTTGACTCCGCGGGCCAACACAAAATAACCCTCTACTGGAAAGGCACAAGCGACACGCTCGTCGCCGAAAAAACAATAAGCGTAGCCCCCGCCAAGCCGCTTGAAGCGGGAAAAGAGCAGGTGCAAATCATTGAAGAAGCTGTGGGGCCGACGAATGAAAACGGCGAAAGCCTGCAAACAAGCGGAGCACAAGGCACTGAAACTGCCGCTGAACCAACCACACCCACCGGGCTTGTAACAGCAGCATCATGGGAAAATGTTTTCGAAAACTCCCTCGGCATGATGGCAGCATTTGCACTGATGATAGCGCTGGGCGCGGTTTACTTTGTTTTCCGCAAAAAGGCGAAATGAAGCCGCTGAAATGGAAAGAAAATAAGTAGCCCCGCCCGGATTCGAATAGGTCACTGGAACGGCCAACAGCCGATTTTTTATCGGGTTTGCAGGGTTAATTCAGAAATGCCCCAATACGATATTGCGAAAAAGCTGGCCGAATGCAGGCAATATAAGATTGCAAAAACCCTGCATTTCGAGCAGTTTAAACAGCCCTTTGAGCAAATATCTGACGAAGTTTTGGAAGAAAATTTGAGAAACCCAAAACGCCTTATAATAGCCGAGGTGGACTTTTGGGGCGACCATAGGAAAAAGCTTAAATTGTGGTTCAAGCTAAGCAATACTACAGGGCACAAGTATTACATAGAAATAGACGACACAGAAAAAACCATTAAGGTAGTAACAGGAGTAAAATTAAGATTAAGGTGGCAAAGAAAGGTGGAAAAACATGTCAAACAAAAGCGTTAATTTCAATTACGATGCCGAAAACGATATCCTGTTTATTTATCACGCCAAAAAGAAATCAAACGGCAGCATAGAGTATGGCAGGAACATCCACATTTCATTTTCAAAAAACGAAGTGAGCGGATTGGAAATAATGGATGCGTCGGCAACACTATCGGCAATCTCAAATATGGAAATAACCAAGGATTCCCTGAACGCGCTTAAAGCATGCGAATTGTTTACGCGCAGGGCAAAAGGGCTGCTGTTCGTGCATTTTAACTGTGCATTCGTGGCAAAATTGAAACCATTGGAAAACTATCTTACACTTCAGGACATCAACTACAACAGCCCGATTCTGGCGACGGCGTGAAAGCCGGGCAATAAGCGAACTCAAGAAGAAGGACTGGTCAATTTTGTGAACAGGGTCTTGAAATTAAATCCAATCGCCGCAAAAAAGCGAAATGAAACCGCTGAAATGGAAAGAAAATAAGTAGCCCCGCCCGGATTCGAACCGGGGTATACAGCTCCAGAGGCTGTCATCCTGTCGACAGAAACCAATCGTTCAAACACAATGATTTACTGAACTGCGCTTCTTTGGCCGCTAGACGACGGGGCTACCATCACTTTATTTAGCCGACCAGCAAGCCTAGCGTGCTTGGCTGGATGCCTGAAACCAATAACTTCGGCAAACCTTAAAATAGCTTGCCTCCGGCGGATTCCCGGTGCCAAGTCAGAAAATTCTGGACAAAGGCTGGCACTGTTGTAAAGCTTTAAGTAGTTCATTAGCCATTTATTTTTCATGCGTTGGAGAGGAAATCCGAGCCCAAAGCCGCGTGCGCAAGGCTTTTACCACTGGCAAAAACCTTATTTTAGGGAAATGCTTTCAGCGGCAAGAAAAGGAAACTTTCTGGATAAAGTGACAGCACACGCTCTTGCGGAAAGGCACGGTGTTCAAGTTAGAGTGATATGGAGGACGTATTACAAAATCCGAAGGGATTATCCATACCTATTCCCTAAATTTTCCGGGAAAGGCAGGTTTGGGAGAAAAAAATTAACACGAGTGGTTCGTTTTCGCCCTTTGATTAGAACGCTTTTATTGAAGCTGCGGGGTGGCGGAAAAATCGAATTGCCGACAGGAAGGCTTGCTGAAGAATTGAATCTTACAAGTGCAACCATTCGGGCTGAAGCAAACCGTGTACGCAACGAATTACGCGGGGAAGGGCACAAAATCGGGGAATTTAAACGGGGCGGAAACCATGCAATGGCTGCGAGGCTCCTGCAAAGAAAATGAAAAAGAGCCTTGAATCAAGGCATTCGCCCTCAACTTCGAACTCCCTTTTGAGGGCGCAGAATAAAGGCCTCGTTCATTAAAAACCGAACAATATTTCTACACCGCATGACCCCGAAAAACCTTATTAACAAAGAAGTCGCCAATATAGGCGGTATCCATGGCAGGGAAAGATGCCCGGGGCGGCATGGGAGAAAAGCACAAGGCCATAGAGCAGGTCCTAATGGACATGCAGGTCAAGCTGCAGGAGCTCGAGAATATCCGCGAGGACCTGAAAAAAGAGCAGTATAGCGGGATAAGCCCGCAGAAATCAAGGGAAATGCTCGAGCAAATAATAATCCCGAACATCGAGCTAATCAAGGAAGAGAAGAAGGCCAAGGCGCACTAAGCGCCGCTGCGGGGAAGTGAGCGGCGCTTGTCTCCGTCAACGGAAATCGCCTTCAAGCGATTTGGGTTGTGATTCTGATGCTAAGGAACGCCACCACGGGCAAAACCATAATGCAGAAGCACCGCGTTGCGGGCTCGGTTTTCCGGAGGTTCAAAGGATTGATGCTTGAGAAGCGCGAAAACTTCGATTACGCGCTGGTGTTCGAGCTGGGTTCTGAAAGCGGGATCGGCGCGAGCGTGCACATGATGTTCATGCGGTTCCCGGTTGACATAATATTTTTGGACGCGGCAAAAAAGGTTGTTGACAAGGCAACTCTCATGCCGTGGGCGCTGAACTACACGCCGAAAAAGGCGGCGAAGTATTTTGCCGAAATGCCAGAGGGCAAGGGAAAACAAATTTCAATCGGCGACAAGCTTGAGTGGAAAACCTGATTGCAGAGCCCTCATCTCGGCTTGCACTCGAACGCGTAAATCTTCCAGTACTTTTTTCCGCGGCGCATCCTGAAGCGCGCCTTGCCCGAGCTTACAAGCTTTGCGATGCTCCCCAGCCGCGCCTTGTCAGTTGTCCATACAGGAGAAAAAGTTTCGCCGGCCTTTTTTACTTTATACAATTTCTTCATTTCAGCAATGGCCTTTTTCCAATCCATCCATTCTTTTAGAACGATGTAAAGGCGGCCGCCTTTCTTCAGGTGTTTCTTCGCTTCTTTCAAAATGAAAAGTGTTGGAGCGGTTCCGTCATCGCCGGCTTCTGTGGCTTCCCTGAAATATCTTGGCTCGTTTCCTTTTCCCGGAATTTGCGGCGGGTTTGCGGCAATCACGTCAAATTTCTTCCTTGGAAATGGCCTGAACCAGGAACCGTGCCTGAAAACGCACCGGGATTTTACGCTGTTGAGCTCGGCGTTATCTATGGAATTACGGATTGCCGATTTGTTGGTATCCGAAGCAAAAACCTCCGAGGCGCCGAGCTTGGCGGCCGTAATTGCGATAATTCCGCTTCCTGCGCCGAGGTCGCAGAATGATTCCCCCTTCCGGACTTTCATTGAGTGCGCAAGCAGCAGGGAATCGGGATGCGGAAGGAAAACTTTTTTGCTAAAGTGGATGTAAATGCATTTCTTCTGGATTCTGACAAGCATGCCGCCTTTTGGCGCCAGGCCAAGCGACCATTCGTGCTTTGCAGAAAAAGCCATGGTATAGTATAGGGCTATTTAGTGTTTAAAGTGAATCGGGGTTCACTGCCCCATGTACTTGTCCTTGCACTTGTCAGAGCAGAAGCCCGCATAGAACAGGTGGCGGGGGGTCGTGTCTTTCGTTATTTCCCTTGAGCAGGTTGTGCAATTCTTTATCTCCGGCATCTTGTAAACTTTTCCGGATTTCTTCGTGAAACTGCTGAGGTCCATGAAGTGAAAGGCAATTGAACGGATTTTAAACCTAATCACAAGCCACTTTGCTACATAAAATTTTGTCCGGTGATTCTGGACAAGGCGCACAAATGCGTTATAAATCCGGAAAGCCGAGCGTGGGGTATGGCGGGGGGCGAGGAACCGGCTTTTGAATCGCGCGCAGTCGAGGAGGCATTAGGATGGAGGCCGTTCAGGCCCGCCAAATCGGAGAGGGAAAAAACGATATCCGAAAACGCGCGCAGGGAAATCGTCAGGCTGAAAAACGGGAACACAATTTATGTGATGAAGAACCTCCCCGAGCTCACTTCGGATGAGGCACTGCTGCTCCGCAGCATGCTGGACGAGTACCGCGCCGCGCACCCGAGGAACAGCGGGGCCGCGCCGAAAGAGGTCATGAAGCGGCACATCAGGGAGAACGTGATAGTGCTCGAGCCTGACCAGCAGGAATACCTCAACAGGATTGTCGGCAACATCTGCTCTCCGCCCGGCCCGCTTGCTGAGCTCCTTGATGACCCCGACCTTGAGGAGGTCGCGGTGATAGGAACGGGAAGGTCAAGGCCTGTTTATGTGTTCGATTCGGCGTTCGGCTGGCTCCCGACCAATTTGTATTTTTCGAGCGCAGAGGAGCTGAGGAACATCGCGAATGCCATGGCATCAGAAATCGGGAGGCGCGTAACATTCAACCAGCCGTGCCTCAACGCGATGCTTGCCGGCGGCTCGCGCCTGAATGTTGTCGCCGAGCCCGCCTCCTTGAACGGGCCGTGCGTGACAATAAGGAAATTTCGCGAGTCGCCGCTCACGCCCACAGACCTCATAGGGTTCGGGTCATGCAGCGCGATGCAGATGGCGCTCTTCTGGCTCGCCGTGCAGGCGGACTGCTCCATCATGGTATGCGGCAACACAGGCTCCGGAAAAACGACTATGCTAAACAGCATTTTCTCCTTTGTGCCGAAAAGCGACCGCGTCATCCTTGTCGAGGAGACGCCTGAAATACGGGTGCCGCACGCGCACTCCGCAAGGCTGACAACCGCGGAAGGCATCGGCCTCGGGATGCAGGGCCTGATTGTGAACACGCTGAGGATGCGCCCGGACAGGGTCCTTGTGGGCGAGGTGCGGGATGCGAAGGAGCTCTCGGCATTCATGGATACGCTGCTGGCGGGGCAGGGAAAAGGCTCTTACGCGACCTTCCACGCGCAGAGCGCCGAGGAGGCGATTGCGAGGATGCGGAGCCTCGGCGCAATGGAAATGGACATCGCCTGCCTTGACCTCATAGTTGTCCAGAAAAGGTGGAGCACCTATGAAGGCGGAACGAAGCGCGAGGAAAGGAAGGTCGTAGAGGTATGCGCGCCCGTGAGGAAAAAAAGCGCGCTTACCCTTGAAACGATTTTCTCGTATGACCATGAATCGCGCGGATTCAAATTCCATGGGGGGCGCAGCGGCATATTCGGCAAAATTTCAAAGGCGTTCCTGAAAGATGAAAAATGGGCTGCGAGGGAGCTTTCCAGAAGGGCGGAATTCATCGAAGGGCTGCGCGGAAAACCGTGGGGCGATTTTTTTGAGGCGGTACAGGCATATTGAGGAATTCAGGCGGAAGCTCTCCCATGAGCTTGGGCTGCTTGATTCCAAAAGAACCGCGGAGCAGCACATTGTGGTTTCCTGCAAGGCGGCGGGAACCGCTTTTGCAATTGCGTGGCTGGCGTTTGCGCTTTTTGGAACCGGTTTTTCCGCGGGGCTTTTCCTTTCAATCGCCGCCGCAGCGGCAACGTTATTCTTTTTCCTCGGGAAGCCCGAAGCGGAGCTTGCTGCACGCGCAAAGAAAGTCGAAAAGGACCTGCCTTTTGCGCTCATGCAGGCGAGCGTCGACCTCAACATCGGCGCGCCGTTCGATGCTGCGCTTGGAAAAATTGCGGAAGGCAATTACGGCGAATTGTCGCGCATCCTGCGGGCGGCGCTCCGCGCCGCGGAACGGTCAGGGGGCTCGGTGCCAAGCGCGTTGATGCGCGCCGCCGAGGTTTCTTATTCAAAGGAATTCAGGAGGAGCGCGATGCAGCTGATTGCGGTGTATGAAAACGGCGCGAAAGGCTCGGCGGGCGAGGATGTGAGGAGGATTGCAGTGGAGCTGCTCTCGAAGCAGAAGTCGCAGGCAAAGGAGTTTTCCGCAAAAGTGGTTACAATCTCGCTGATGTTCGTGGTTGTTTCCGCGGTTGTGCCGGCGCTTTTCCAGGCTTTCGTGACTGTTGGGAGCTCGTTCATGGAAGTGCCTTTCTCGCCCCTTGAAATCCTCGTTTTCTGCGCATTTGTTTTCCCGATTGTGGACCTCGCGATGCTGCTTTACACGCGCTCGCTCACCCCGGAGTTCCTGAAGTGATTTGCATGGATGGCTTTTTGCGCGAGCTGGACAATGCGCTATTGAGGGTGAGGTACCAGAAAGGGGCTGCGATTTTCCTTCGGGAATCCGCGCTCCTCGGGGCCGCGGGCCTGCTGCTCGCGGTGTGCGCTGCGGTGTGGTTCGGGTTTGGGGAGAGGCTCGCAATCCTCTGCGTTTTTGTGCTGTTCATTCCCGGCGCGCTGAGGTATTTCTTTCTCGCTTACAAGGAGGAGGAGCGGAGGCGCAAAATCGATGAGGCGGTTCCGGACATGCTCCTCCTTGCGGCATCAATGCCTCCCGGTTCCCCTGTGGAAAAAGTGATTTCGACAATGGCTATGGAAAATTCCGGGCCCCTCTCGGAGGAATTTGCAATTGCGCGGAGGCAGGCCGCGACAGGGATGCCCGCGGCAAAGGCGCTGGAATTGATGGCGAAGCGCGCGGGCTCGCGGCCGCTTGAAAGGGCGGTGTCGCTTGTTGTGGGCTCGATGGACAGCGGGGCGAAAATGGGGGAGGTTTTCAGGGAAGCCGCGGATGATTTCATGGAAACGAACGTTATACTTCGCGAGCGCGCGGCGAGCACCGCAATCGGGAAATACACCATGCTCCTCGCGGGCGGGCTTCTGGTTCCGCTCATTCTCGGGTTGGTGGGCGGCATGGTTTCGGGGTTTGACGTTTCCTCGCTTTCAGGCCTCGGGATAGGGAATTCCGAGCAGCGCGCCGCGGAGCTTGCAGCGGCGGCGGGGCTGGGGAGCGTCATTTACATTATTGAGTATGCGCTCCTCGCTTCGCTTTTCGCGGCGTTCCAGGAGGGCAGGCAGGGCAAGGCGGTGCTGTACGCGTGCTTCCTCCTCCCCGCGGGGCTGGCGGTTTATTTCATTGCGCGGGGGATTTGACGGGAAAAAAGGTATTTATATGGGTTCTCCCTTCTCTTAGCGATTGCAATGAAGCACGAGATTGAGTTTGTCGAAACGCAGAAAACGAACCTAGAGGGCTTTACTCTCATCGAGGGCTTCCCCGGCATGGGGCTTGTGGGAACCATTGCCGCGAAGTACCTTGTGGAAAAGCTGAAGCTCGAGTGCATCGGGTACATCGACTCGGGCATATTCCTTCCTATTGTGAGGATACACGAAGGCGTTCCTGTGAGGCCTGCGAGGATTTATGCGGATAGGGCGAAGAAGATTGCGGTGCTGATTTCGGAGCAGGTGATTTCAAAGCCGTACACTTATTTGGTCGCAAAGAAAACAGTGGAGTGGATAAAGGCAAAAGGGGTTTCGGAGCTTATTTCGCTTTCTGGCGTGCAGGCTGCCAATCCCGAGCAGAAGGAAATAATATACGGGATAGCCGCTAACGAGAAGTCCAAGGAACTGCTCAAGGAATACGGCCTCACCGAAATCGGCGAGGGCATAACGACAGGGATAACGGCGCTCATTCTTCTGGAACTGCTCAATTCAAAGGTAAAGGCAATCTCGATTCTTGGCAACGTGCAGGTTTCCGCGGATTACAAGGCATCTGCGGAGGTGCTCAAAAAGCTGAATACAATCCTCGGCCTCAATCTCAGCGTGGAGCCGCTGCTCGAGGAGGCGCGCGAAACCGAGAAGCAGCTTGTCCAGCAGCTGCAGAAGCTGCAGCAGACAAGGGACAACGCCGACAAATTCGAGGCAAAGACCCCGCCGCCGGTGACATAAAACCAAAAGTTTTTGATTGCGAAGCACGACCTGCCGAACTCAAGTGAGGCAGGGCGCTCCCTCCCGACGAGCAGGTCGGGGGCAAGGGCTCAAAAGACTGGCCGCGCGAGCCGGAGATGATGCCAAATTGCGAGCGAAGCGAGCATGGCCTGCCGTTAGGCAGGGTGCTCCCTCCCGACGAGCAGGTCGGGGGCGAAAACGCCGCCGCCGGT
>CAYJRH010000005.1:10594-15060 GCA_964372565.1 uncultured archaeon | reverse complement strand
AGGCAGGGTGCTCCCTCCCGACGAGCAGGTCGGGGGCGAAAACGCCGCCGCCGGTAACTTGAATAAACCAAATTTCCGGCTTTTTTCAGGAAAACCTAAGGCTTTATTAACACAAAAACCCAATTCTATCCATGGATTACAGGTGGCTCGCGGTTCCTGCGCTGCTCATCGTTGCGCTTGGGGTTGCGGTATTCCTTAACCAGCCAAAGGTTTCGGATGTGGGCGATTTGGGGTATATCGATGTCAACGGCGACGAATACCTCCCTGAAGATTACATCACACCGGATGAGGAAGGCATAGGGGACACCGAGTACATCGGCCCGAAATCCACTTACGATTTTCCAGCCACTATTGCAGATTGCACAGGAAGGGTAGGCGGCGACAGGGATACATGCCTCCTGCTTTACTCGGTTATGAACGAGGATGGCTCGGGGTGCGGGGAAATGGCGGATTCGAGCCTAAGGGATGACTGCTATTACAAGGCGGCAACAGTGAACAACAATGAAACTTTCTGCGAAAATGTCACATTAGGAAAGCAGCGTTGCTATATTGATATTGCGATTAGCACGAAAAACGCGGGCCTCTGCGAAAAGGGGCGCATGAATGTGGACAAGTGCTACGATGCGGTGAAAGCGGGAGACATGGCGAAGTGCGCAGACAGCGACGACAGGAAGCGCTGCAACGACGCGGTGTTCTATAAAGATTCAACGAAATGCGCCCTGCTTGAAAGGGAAGACGCCTACTGCTATTACGCAATCGCGACGGAAAATTCCAACGCGGCGCTCTGCGCAAAAGCCGGGGTTTCCTCGGGCACATGCTACTTCAAGATAGCGACGGAAACGAACAACGCGGCGATTTGCAATAACCTGACGGATTCAAAGGACAACTGCGTTGCGACAGTGGCTTACAACACGGGGAACACCCAGCTCTGCTACCAGGCAGGAGCGGAGCGGCAGAGCTGCCTGGAAGACATTGCCACAAGGTGAGGGGCATGAGCGCGCATTCAAAGCACAGGGCGGGGCACGGGAAGCATGAACAATGGAAGAAAAAGCAGCACACCTCCACCGCCGGCGCATTCGGGCAAAAGTTCAGGAATGCTTGGAAGGAAGGCTCAAAAAGGCACGGCTTTTACGGGCTGCAGTTCGCGTTCGAGGCGATAAACCCTTTTTTCTGGCTCAACTTGGCGTTTGACTCGCGCCGCGAGGCGAAGATGAACAGGGGCCTCAAGGAATTGCACGAGTATTATAAACGCAACCCCGAGGTGAGGAAAGAGCTCGCGGAGCTGAGGAAAGACCAAGTATTCGTCAGTTTTTTTTCAACGGACAGGAGCGGCATTGATGTGCTGGGAACACAACTCAACAATGACGCGGCAACGTTGTCATACAGGCTGAGGAGGATAAAGGGGGATATGGAGGCTAGGGAATCCGACAAGCCGGAGAACATGGAAAAGCTCGGCATAAATACCAGGCTTTCACCACAGCAAATTGAGGGGTACATGAAATTTGTGAACGAGAGGAACGAGGTAATGGCCTCTTACAGGGCGCTGCTTGGACGATATTCAAAAGTGCACGAGGAAAAAGATGCGGAGAAATTCATTAAGGATTTCAATGCGCTTATGGGAAAGTATGATGAAATGAACAGGAAATATTTCTCAAAGCCGGCGAAAATGAGCCTCATTGCATTGGCGACCATCGAGGCCGAGGCAATCAGGAAAATACCTGAAAAGAAGTAGAAGAAGTAAAACCCCAAAAGGGAAAAAATTATTTCTTCCTTTTTGCTCCGTTCGCGCGCCTTTTCCTTATCTGCACAATGCAGAATGAAACTATGAGCAGGCCCACGAAGAGGAGCAGCAGGGCTTTGGCTTCGGGCAGCGACGGCAGGTTGAGGAAGTCTGTGTCCTTCTTCCCCAAATCCACGTTCAGGACGTTTCCTGTTGCTGTGGCGGTTGTCTCGCCGTTGGGCTGCACCTTTGCCGCAATGCCCTCGCGGAACGCGTCGATGAGCGGGAGCAATTGGGCGTTCTCGGCGAACCATAAGCCTTTATCCGGGTCATAATAGAACGAGCCGTTCTTGCCCTGCGCAGCGGTGAGGACCTCGGGCTTGTTCTCGTCGAGCTGCACGAGCGGGGCGCCGTCCTTTGTCGAGAACTTGACATCATGCACCTGCCCGTCATCACCCGTGATTTTGAAGCCGTCGGGCGTCTGCGTTATTGAGCCCTTGTAATCGGTTATCTTCCCTGTTGCCTTGTCAATTACGCGCAAATGGTCCTGGCAAATGCCCTGCGCGCTCTTCTCCGAGGAAATCACAAAGCGCTGGGTCGGCGTCTCGAAGACCGTGAACGGGCCCTGCTTCTTCAGCGCTTCGTTGAACTTGTCCACTTTTTGCGTTTTGAGGTCGGAGGCCAAATCTGGAATCGCCTGAAGGCTGATTGCGGGGTCGGCGCAGCCTGTTTCGGGGTTGTCCTGCCTCTCGAGGCCTGCCTTGATTCCCTTGGCAAGCTCCTTGCTCAAAATGCCCTGCTCGTGGTGCCTGAGCCATGCGAGGAAGCACCCGTTCGGCTTCACTATTATCACGCCGTTCGCGAACTGGAGGCTCTCGAGCTTCCCCAAGCTTGTTTCGCCGTCGTTCGAGCTGGAAAGGTTGACGTCCTTGTTCGCGAGCACGGTGACCGTGGCGTTTTTCCCCTCGGCAACTTTCCTTGGAATTCCTTCCGCAATAATGCCGGTGCCGTTTGCCCTGACGTTCGGATGCGTCGTGGTTACAATGGACTCCAGCTTGCCGAACGCGTCATTGAGCTTGTCGGAATCGAGCGTGAGGCCTGTCTGCTCCAGTACGCCGCGCTTTAGGCAATCAAGCAAATCCCTGTCCAGCACCCTTACCTCGCCCTGCGCGTTGATTTGGAACGCCTTGGCCGTGGTGTTCTCGAGACAGGTTTCTGTGAGCGTGCGCGGGATTTCCACAGAAGCCGCGCCGAGATTTGTGGAAGCGAGCCTCACATTGTCGGCGGATTGCACAATCGGCGAGCCGTTGACGGTTATCTGGCCCTTGGCGAAATCAACGCCGACATTGAGGTCGTTGTTGCCGCGGATTGTTTCGCCGCCGCTCTGCTTGTATGACGCGGCGTCAATCCGGCAGCCCTTTCCGCACCAGAAGTAAAAGAGCGAGGTCGAGTCGAGCTGGCCCGAGTTCACTCCCTTGATTTGGAGGGTTGCCTGCACGAGGTTGTTCTGCTTGGCGTCGTTCTGGAACCTGTCGAGCTCGTTGCCGAGCTTCTCCGCCGCGTCCTTTGTCAGGCTGTTGCTGTCTCCCTTGAAGGTGTCGACAAAGCTCGAGCGCATCTTCTGCACCAATTTGGAGACTTTTTCGGTTGAAATCTCTGTTGTGTTGCTCTTCTTGTCGGTTGCCTTCTTCACGGGCGCGAAATAATGCACATAGTAGCCCTCATCGGCATCAACGCAGTCCTGCAGCTGGGGCATAGCCACTATCTGTATTGTGGCTGTTGCGAAAATGCCCGCCCAGAAGAACGCGCCGTAGGTTACTGCTTCAAGCCCGCCGAGGACAGCGCCGATCCTGCCCTTTTCCTTGAGCTTTTCAGGCAGCACCTTGCCGATTGGAACGCCGTAAACCGTGAGCTTCTCGATTGCGTCGGTGCAAGTGGTCTTTTCCTTTATCGCCTTCACCAAATCTATCGGCTCGCCCTTGTCCTCTCCGCTCTGGCCCTCGAGGTTCGTGTGGCCGCCGAACATTATTAGTGTCTGCCCCTTGTCCTTTGCCTTCTGGCTCACAGTGTCCTCGAGTATGTATGAGGTAAGGGTCTGGTCCGGCGCCGAGAAGAAAGGCCTGAAGCGCGTCAAATCATCAGAGCGCAGGGTGAGGGCGCAGTTCGGGCAGTCCTCGGGGCCTGTCATGTAGAACGCGAGGTTCTCTGTTGTTGAGCGCAGCTCGTTCTTTGTGAGCGAATCGTACAGCTCCTTTACGGGGTTGTACCTGTCCGAGAGCTGGTCGAGGATGAGCTTCCAAGGGAGCTTCTCTATCACTTGCACGAAAATGTCGCCCTGGTCCGAGCCTTCATTGGCGAAGAAGTCGACGTACGCGTAGTCGAAAATGTTCTGCTCGCCGATTGTGAGCTTGAGCTTGTGCCACGTGTCGGGCAATTCATACTGGCTTATTCCCTCGATGCCGAAGCCCTTCTTTGCCCACCAGTAGCCGTAAGGCAACACAGTCCACTTGGCGCCGCCCTTCACAGTGAAATAGCTCCTCACGAGCTCGTCTTCCTGCGCGGCGAGCTTGTCCAGCGCGCTCCAATAGCGGCGCGAGACCCAGTTCCTTTCCTTGAGCGCGTCGATTGTCTGCTCGATGTTGACGATGCCGAATTTCATGTTCGCTTTGTAGCCTGTCCTGCCGCCGTCAATCCTCGCAATCATCGCTTCTGGTGTGAGCTCGCCCCACTCCTTCCATGCGCCTGT
>CAYJRH010000005.1:0-10494 GCA_964372565.1 uncultured archaeon | reverse complement strand
TCCTCGCAATCATCGCTTCTGGTGTGAGCTCGCCCCACTCCTTCCATGCGCCTGTTTGGATAGATGAAACTGCGGAGCCCATCCTGCCCTGAATGAACTTTGCTGAGGAGGGGGTGTATGGGAGGTCGTGGCCGTAAATGTCCTTGATGAAAGTGTCGGATTTCCCGGAGACCTTTGAGGCGCTTTCAATGTTTGCGTATGAAAGCCCTGCTCCTCCTGGAAGCGGCTTTGCAGTGGAGCCATCGAAGGTGTAAAGCACCAAATTGTCGCCGCGCGTCTCGAAGACCTGGCCGTATTCGGACATCTTTTCCGGGAAGGTCTTGAAGCTGAAATCCTTGTCATCCTTTAGCTGCTTCAGGATTCTCTGCATTGTCCTGTGCTCCTGGAAAATGTTCTTCACTTCGCCCGTGCCGTCGGGGGTTATGACCCTTACGCCCTTGTCGTACATGCCGACATCATTGTGGCGGGTTATCCACTCGATGTAATCCGCGCCGAGGCCTGATTCGTCGTAAGAGTCGTCTATCATCCTTATCATTTCGCGGCCGTACTCCTTGTACGTTTTGTTGACAACAGGGTCGCTCATCACATCCTTCACTCCACGCGCCCTTGCCGCGCCCTCCGCGGTCTTGAACGCGACCTGCGCCTCTGTTGTACGCGCATACCCTGCCCTCAGTGTCCAGCGAACGTCCTCGAGGAACCTGAGGAATTCCGCGCGCTCCTCAACAGTTTTTATTTTTGTGAGGAAGCCGTCATGCGACAGCCACTTTCCCAAGTAGTCCTGGAAGGTTTCTGTCTTGAACAGCTCATAACCTGTTCCGTCTGGGTTCCCCGCAATCATCTTCTGCCATTCCTCCCTCCAGCCCGGGTATTTGTCGAGCCTTGATTGTATCCTTTTACTCCTGATTTTGCCGAGCATGGATTCGTTCGTGATGTACTGTTTCCTGAACTTGTCGAGGAAATCCTGGTAGCCCTCCCTGAATCCGGAGAGGAAGCCGCGCCTTCCTGTCCACCCGAAAAGCTTTTTCGTGTGGTAGAGGAGGCTCGGGCCGAACGCGGTTACGACCATTTCCGAGGACATGAAGGAATTGAAGTACTTGTCGAAGAGCGAGTAAGTGCTTATCACGCACGCGGAGTTGTTGCAGTTGGTTTCGAGCTTGGCAGTGAACCAGCTTGTGAGAATCGAATTCGGGATGTAATTGGATTCGACCCTTGTCGCGGTTTTTATCTGCGCGTCCGCGGGGTTTTCGACGACGAGGGCGCTCCTGAGGATTTCTGATTGCTTTTTCGAAAACTTATTGGTGTCATTGTCTGTGAATAGTTCGGCAATCGGCTTGAAATCGGCCTTTATCCCCGCCCCGGAGTTCCTGCGCGTGAGGTTCGGGCCTGTTACAGAGCATTCCGGCGAGCTCATTGTTTCGCAGCGGCCTGTCCTCAGCGAATCCTCGAGGACAACGCCGAGCGCGAACGGCCCCTTGATTGAATTGTTGAGGAACTGCGAGACCTCCCATGGCCTGAACTTTTCCGAGGGCACCTGCGCCTTCACAGCCACATTCTCGTCGCCGGGCTTTGTGAGTATGAGCGTGTTGCTGTCGAGCTTCTCCCTATTCCTGTCCTTTCCTGTCTGGCCCGCGATTTCGTTTCCCGTAAAGCCTTTCTTCAGCAAATCGATTATGTTCTGCGTCTCCATATCCTGCAGCGTCGAGGAGCTGCACATGAACTGGTTGACCTGAGGAACTGGAGGAATTGTTGTTCTCGGCGGCGCCCCTGCTTCGCGCGAGGCGGTTTCTGCGGGCGTTTCAATGAGCGTGCGCGGGTCCTTGTTTATTGCAGTGTCGGCGAATTCGGCTGAAGAGGAACTGCCCTGCCCGCTTATGGCGCCTTCATTTGAAGGAACGGACCCCTGCGCTTGCGAAGCGGATGCCGCGGGCAAATCCTCGGCGCTCTGCCCTGCCGCCGCCTGTGCAAAGGCGGGGAAAAGCATAATGTAAACAATGAAAACCGTCAGCGCGGAGCGCACCATGCCAGCCAAAACAAACCCGACCTGCAATATATTGCCTAATTGCTAAAAACATGGTTCGGGGCATATTTATTCCTTTGTATATTGGGGAAAAGGCGTTTTTGGGGCGAATTGCCTTTGGGGCGGTCACCCGAAATAGAAATAGAAAATGAATCCCTGAAGCGCTTCAGGAACTATGAAAAGGAGCAGCGCCGCGGCAACAAGGGATGCCACAAAGACAGCCGCGAAAACCCTGATGTATTGGTTCGTTTTTTTGTATTTTTTCGAGAGCCAGTCGTATGCGAATGCGCCCACGAGCTCGAGGGGCATGAGGAGGAGCGATGCGACGGCGGCGGCAAGCACGACCTTCAACAGGCCTGCAATGTATGAGAGGAATATTGCGGATTGGGGGGGAGCAAATGCCGAGGGTGTTTCCCCGACGCCCGAGCTGCCGAGGGCGTCAAGGAAAGGCACAAAATAAGCGGCCATTAGCACAAGCCACATTATCGAAAAGGTTGCCGCGAGCGCGCTGATAATCCACGGCCATTTTGTTGCCTTCGCTATTTTTTCGCGGAGCAGCTTGCCGGCGACAGCGAAAACGAACACCGGGATAGCAATGATGAGCGAGCCTTTGAGCAGGTCGATGGCCGAAAAAACGAGGTTTTCAACGGGTCCGAGGGGCATGAACAATACTTTATTTAACTAATATTTAATCCAGTGGTTTTTCGATTGCTTGGGCTTTTGGGCCAATCGCAAATTTTAAATATGTGTATTCACATAGGATATATGTGATTTTATGCCGAACATAACGCTCTCAATACCTGAAGAGACGATGGATAAGATGCGGAAGCACAGCCATATCAAGTGGTCAAAGGCCATACGCTCCATAATAGAGCAGAAACTGGACAAGCTTGAGGAGTCCGAAGCCCTGGCCAGAAAAAGCAGGCTGAAGATGCATGACTTTGGGCCGGTTGGGGCCAGAATCAAGGCATCCGCGGCAAAGCACGTTAAGAGGCTCCTCAATGAGAGTTACAGTTGACGCCAATGTCCTTTTCGCATGCCTCATAAAAAGCGGCGAGACGAGGCGCATGTGGTTCCATCCGAAAATCGGGATGTTCGCGCCCGGCTTTATAATAAGCGAGTTCATGAAATACCGCGCACACGTGGAAAAAAAATCAAAACTTGGCAAAGTTGATTTTGAAAAACTTCTGGAAAATATTGTATCCGAAATCACAATCATTGAGGACCGCGAACTGCTCCCTTACCTTCCGGCTGCGGTTTCCCTCATCTCGGATTCGGGGGACCAAATATATCTTGCATGCGCGCTTCATGCCAATACAGCGATTTGGAGCAATGACATGGGGTTCAAAAAACAGGGAAGGGTGAGGGTTTTCACAACTCAGGAAATCATGCAGGAAGCGGGATACTTGTGATGGCGCAAAAGACCGGAAAAAACGGCAATGCCAAAGCGTAAACATATTTAACCACTTTAATTATGTGTAGTTTACCATGCTCTCCACCCACCTAATAATCGCGGCATTCCTCGCCGCATACACGCTTTTCGGCGCGGGAACCTGGGGGTACATTTTCCTCAGGACAGGGTGGCCCAACACGCGGCCGCTCGAGATTTCCTACAAGCGCGGCTGGAGCATGGTTTTCGGCGCGTCCTTTGTGCTCGCTGTTTTTGCCATAACAGCCGCGGTTTCCTTTTTCTTCCCGAAATTCGGCAATGCCCTGCAGGCGGCATTCTATACCATTCCCGCGGCATTCATTGCGGGCCTCCTTGTTTTTTCGGCCAGAAGGGTTTTCCTGCCGAAGCACAAGGTGAGGCTTGGCGTTCCGAAGAGGGTTGTGACCGCGGGGATTGCGGCGCGCCGCGCCGTGGGGATGCTGCCTTCCGGCATTTACCTTTCTCCGTCACAATTGAGGGCCGCTGCAATGGGAACGGGCGTGCAGGAATTCGAGGGCGCGCCAAAGTTCGGCACAGGAGGCATTAATATTGAATCGCGCGAAACGTACGCGCAGCGCCAGGCAAAACCCGCCCAAAGAATGAAGGCCGGGCACCCTGAATTCGGTGAAATTGAGGGGCTTTCATTTCCCGAAGAGAATTTTCCCGGAATGCAAAGCGCGGATGAAGGGATGAAAGGCGCGGGAATCCCGCCTGAAGGGGAAAAGAAAAGTGTTCAGCGGCAGGGGGAGGATTCGCAGAAGGCAAAGGAAAAAGAAATTGGAAAAATCGTTCCGCGGAGGGGGCTCAGCGAAGCCGATTTGAGGTTTGCCGCCCCGCCCAGGCCGGTTGTTCAAGGGAAGAACGGCTTCCTTGAAAAGCTTTTCAGGCCGAAAGAACCCTTTGCAAAGAAAACCCAAGCGGGCGCAGGAGAGGAAAAATTCCGGCAGGCCGAAGCGAAAAAAATCATGGAGGGGCTCAGGGGGTTCAGGGCGGAAGGGCAGGGGGAAATGATTTTTAAGCCGGGGCAAAAAATTAAACTTGCTGCGGAGCCGCTTGACAGGGGGCGCACAATCGCCGAAGTAGAGGAGGCGGAGCGCGAGGCCGAGGCGCTTGAGGCAAGGATAGCGGAAATGCAGAAGGCGCTGGACGCCAAAATGAAAGCGGAGAGGGCAGCGGCGCATCTTGACAAGCCGCCAACGGAAGCGGCACCGCCATACAAACAGCCATCTGAAAAGGGCGGAGCCGCTTGGGCTGCTGGGCGGCCCAAAGGAATTTTCGGTTTCCTGAGGCCGAAGGAAGCCGCTGCGGTTCCTGCGCCGCCGGAAAAAAAGGCGGAAATCCGGAAGCCGCTGATTGCAGTGGAAACCGCTGAGTCGGTGCGGGCAAGAAAAAGCGGGCAGGAAAAGCAGGCGGATATCGGGTGGCCTGCGGGAACAACGCCTGCAGCGCCCGCCGGACAATTGCACGGGAAGCCCGCGATGCCTGCGCAGGCGGCAAAGCCCGTTGCCGGAAAACCGGTGATTGAAAAAATGCCCGTGGCATCAGGTTGGCCGGGGCAGAAAGCGCCGGAAACGAAGCCGCTGTTTGGAATTGCATGGGAAGGGTGGAAATCACTGAAGCCGCAGCCCGCGGCAGGACCGCCTGCAACAGGAACGGCGAAGGCTCCGCAGGGAAAAAAGCAGGAGGCGGGGCGGATTGCGGCCCAGAGGAAACCCGAGGAGTATATTGAAATGAGGGAAGAGCCGAGCGCGGAAAAGCTCGAGCAGCTGAAGAGGCGCCTCGCCGAGCTTGACAATGCCAAAGCCCGGGAGCCGCCGCGCGGAGGAATAACCGCCCCCAAAACGGCGGCGATGGGAGAAAAGCTGAAAATGCCAGAACAGCCCCAGCCGCATAGAGACAGCCAAAAGCTCACGGAAACAATACTCCGCGCGCTTGAAAGGAACGTAACCAAGAGAATCAGGCCAATTTCAACGGAAGAGCAGCGCAGGCGCGAAGTCGAGGCGTCAAAGGCGTACATACGCGAAAACCTGCGGCAGGAATATGTTAAAGAAGGCATCACGCAAACTAGCGTCATGAGGGGCACTTTTGACATGATGGCGGGTCCGAAGCATACTTTCGAGGGCGCCGAGAAGGCGCTGCCAAAATCCGCGGTCCTGCTCAAGCAGCTGCTGAAGGAAGAGGGTGCAAATGCCTGAAGACGTTCCGAGGAGGATGAGGAGGTTTTACAGGGGCGAGAAGCCGACAGAGGAAGAGGTAAAGCAGAAGAGCGCGGAAATAGCCGTGAAGGAAGTGGACAGGTTCAGGGAAGCGAACAGCCGCTACCCGAACAGGAAGGAGATTGACCTCATCAGCGAAAATGTTTTCGAGCAGCTCAAGGCAGAAATCGGAAGCGAAGATGCCGAAGAGAAGGCGGGGCGCGGTGCGAAACATGGCCAAAGCACGGGGGCTTCTGCGCAAAAAAGCTTCCTTGAGTCGAGGCGCGAGCGCCGCGGTGCGCAACAGGCAAAGGGAAAGGAAGGGCCCGCAAGGGTTCCTGTGGAGGGTGGCAAGGGCAAAAAGGGGCCGGCAAGGAAAAAGCCCGCGGAAGAGGAATTGGAGGGGCTTGGGCAAGAATTTGGGGAAGGCGCGGGAGAAGAAGGGCTGGGTGAAATTCCTGAATCGTTCGGCGGGCCTTCCGGAGATACTGATGAGGAAAAGGTTGCGCAGCTTGCCGGCCTGGAGGAGCTTGCGGGGCTCGAGAAAGACCTCATGGATGACGGCTCGGATTTGGTGGAAAAGGAGATTGATTCGGATTTGAACATGTGCCCGAACTGCGGGAACAGGGCCGAGGATTTGCTGTACTGCCCGAACTGCGGAGAGGCGTTCTGCGACCACTGCGCAAAGGCGGTTGAGGCGCAGAAGGACGGCGTCAAATACACGTGCCCTAAATGCGGAAAGGACTTCAAGAAATCCACAAGGGCGCAGCAGTGAGCGCAATGGGGCGTTGCGGCTAAGCTGATTCGCAGTTGAAGAAGTTGTTGACCAGGGCTGTATCGAACAATTCCGCGGGCCGGTATTTGGTTTTCCCGAGCCATGCCGCGTTCCAGAGGACCAAATCCACCTGCGCATCCTTCTGCGAAACCGAGGCGTCGCTTGCCGAAGGCTCATCAGTGATGAGGGTGCTCCGCGCAGTGGCTTGAGATGTCTGGCCCACGTTTGAAAGGAGCTTCGAGAGCTTGGCGCTCGTGTCCCTGAAATCAACGGGGCCGCTTGGAAGGGGAAGCGCGCAGAAGAAATTTTTGTGCGCGGGGTTGCCGACCTCATAAGTGAGGAACCGCTTGAGGATGCCGGTGCTGCCCGCAGCGGTGCCTTCCTCGAAATTCGTGAGGTGCATGTACATGAACACGAACTTGTTCTCCGAAGGCACGGTGATGTAAAAAACGTAATCGTAGTTGTCGCTTACGGGCGCGAGAATTGATGAAATCGTTTCCCCGAGCACCTTCCTGTTTTCCCTGCTGATTTCCTGGTCGTCATAATAATCCTCCTTGATTATCGAGAGGAGGTAATCCACCTCGGTTTTCGGGTCGCTGAGGCTCTTCCCCGGCTCGCGCGGCGTCGAGGAGTACAAAATCGTTTTGAGCGAGTTCGTTGCGAAGGTCGTGCTTGACTCCGCGTTGATTTGCTGCTTCACGTTGCCGCCGTAGGAGTTAGCGAAGCCATAGAGGAAAATCGAGAGCGCGGTCACTATCAAAATGAAATAAAGCGCGTCGGTGACGGCCGCTTGACCGCGCTGTGCCATTGTTTTCATTTCCACGCAATCACCACTAGGTGCATCGGCCTCACGATTTTATCGACCTCGACAACAATCGGGAAAATCCTTGTCACTACCTTGGTTCCGGAAGCCTCTTCCTGGTTAATGAAATCCTCGAACTTGCCTTCAGCCGCACGCACGGGCGATTTCTCACGGTTTGAGCAGTAAAACTCATCGCTCCCGCTCCTGAAAAAGCTGAGGGAATAAATGTCCTTCAGGGGCGTGGCAGCCGGATCCAGCTCGGCGATGTCCGCGGTTATTCCCGCCGCGTACTTGATGTTCACGACGTCGATTTGCCTGCAGAGCTCGCGGAAGTTCGCGTAGCTGTAGATGTAGCTGTTGGACTGGAGCGTCCTCGAAATGCGCATAACCCCGACGTCGTCCTTGAAATCCGCGCTCCGGCTGTCGAATGCGCTGAAGGCGATTGTGAAAGTCGAGAAGAATATCACGAGGCCGAGGAGGAGCGGGATGAGCGAAGGCAAATCGTCGCCGATGGGGCCGACAAAGCCCTTGCGCCCGCGAAAAAACCCGTTCAGCACAGGAAACCACCTTCGCTGGCGGCGGTTTGCGGATGGACAATCTTGCCGACCTTTTCCTTTGCAACTGCACAGCCTGCCGCTTCCTTGTTGCACACTATTACATAAAATCGGGTTTTGCCGTTCACGACTTCCTTGACGAATTCGAGCGAGTTTTTCGCGTTGATTGCCTGCGGGTCGACATAAGCGGAGCCATCCGCCATTTTTACCGTTTCCCGGTCATATCTTGTGCCGTCATAATATTCCTGCGAAAAAATTTCTATTGTCGCGCTCGTCCTGAAGCTGTCCGCGGCGATTGATTTCGGGGCATATGTCCCCGCAGGGCTGTTGATTTTGCGCTTCACTTCCTCACGCGGGAAAACCGAGAAAATCAGCATGTTGATGCTATCGCCCACGCCTGTGCCGATGGAGATTGTGGAAACCTTCATCGTGTAATAAAACGTGCCGCCCGAGACCGTGAGCTCATCGGGAAGCTGCGCGGAATCGGAGAAACAGTAATTGGGCGAGTTGACAAGGGAGAACGACTGTTCCTTGATTTTCGATGTCAGCTCCCCCGCTTCCCTCACCTTCGCGATGTCGCCGAGGCTTATGGCAAAGAAGGATACAATCGCGAAAATCGCGGTCACCAAAATGAGGAGGTTGAGCTTGCTGAGAATGAAGTCAAGCATTCAGCCCACCTTGATTTTATATACGCAGATTTCGGGGGCGTAGCTGTAAACGTTGAACTGCGCCTTGAGCGTGTAGGCGCCGGGCTGTATCCCGAATTCCTGGTCGGACCAGTCAGCAATGTCATATTCTGAACCCGCCCCAAGCACGCTGGGGTCGCAGGGTTCGGCTTTCGGGAAAGTGGTCGCCTGCGTGACATGCAGGCACTTGAGGTCGGTGAAGCTGGGCGAGTTGAAAACAAGCACCTTGCACGCCTGCACCCCGCCGCCGCAGTATGCGGAGCAATATGCCGGGTCCTCGCTGTCGAGGATTCTCAGTTTGGATTCATCTTCCTTGAAGCAGTTCGGCAGCTCGAAGCTCGCCTGTGATTGGGACTTGTTCTTCACAACTGTTTCGATTGCCGTGCGGATCTGCTCCATGTCGCTGGTTATGTTGCCCTTGCAGATCTCGGTGTTCAGCCTGTCGAGCGCATTGAACCCCACGAGGATGACAAAGCCCATCAGAACCATCGCTATGAGAAGCTCGAACGGCGCGGATTCCTGGCCCCTTCCGGAAAACATCACTCAAAAGGAGGGAAAGGAAATATTTAAGGTTCACTTTTGGGGGCCGCCGCCCACAATCGGCTGGCTGTTGACTATGTCCTGGCTCTGCTTGAACATGGGCTTTATCAGCGCAA
Organism: uncultured archaeon; assembly: GCA_964372565.1. Classification (GTDB taxonomy): domain Archaea; phylum Iainarchaeota; class Iainarchaeia; order Iainarchaeales; family Iainarchaeaceae; genus UBA10205. The sequence continues at coordinate 1,380 of CAYJRH010000005.1, read as the reverse complement.
TAATGAGAATTGCGGCAATTGCGAAGATAATGAGGAGGTAAACCGAGTTCCACTCGCTCTGGGCGCGCTCCTCGGCGAGGAATTTCCCAAAACCATGGAAAACGGGCTTTTTGGATTGCATGAAAAAAATAGGGCGGGGGAGGTATTAAAGGTTATTGTTGAGCCTGAAAAATATGGAAAGAAGCGCCTGAATTATTGTTCCGAGACAATTGCGATTAAGCACGCGCGGGAGCTGTCAGGCACGGCATCAAAGCAGCCTTCCGAGGTAACGCCAAGCCCATCAGAACCGGTTAAAGTTGTATAATCCTCAAGCACCTGGGTGTATCCGGTGCCGCCCGTAAAGCTGCCTGCCCTGTCGCAAATCACCACAAGCCTCACCTGCTGGTCGGTGCTGCCAACGTACTCAATTACGGCAACTCCGTCATTGTCCAAAAAAGAGGATTCGTTTGGAGTGCTTCCGCTCTTCTTGACGCATACCTGGTTGGATGAAACCGCCTTGGACTTTTCCGCAATAGTGGCAGCCCTCAGTGCACTCCCCTTTTTGAAAGTGACATTCTCAACGTAATCCGGTATTCCGATATTGTTGATGGCGCTTTTTACGCTCGTTGCGGCAACCTCGTTCGGGTCCTGGGTGTTCAGCGGCCTGATAATCTGCAGGGTCTGCATCAGAATTACAAGAATCGCGCCCGCGACAACCGCAGCTATGAGCAATTTAAAGACATCAAAGCCCTGTCCCCTCTGGTTCATCCGCGACATCAAAAATCAGTATGGTAAAGGCGTTTTTTGTATATAAAGGTTAGCTTTTGCAGGGCCCAGAGCCCTTTTGCGGAGAGATTATTTGGAAGAATCTGGGGTGGGCAAATTGCGCTTAAGGCTCCTCAAAGGAGATTTCGCACTCGGCTTCGCACGTGCCCCCTGCAGGCGATGCGGGGGAGCACTTTATGAAGGCGTCCACAAGCACGCGCTCCGCAAATGAAATGCTTTCCCCTTCAGGGCTGACAACCGCGCCGTTCGTGCCCGTGCCTGAAAAAGTTATGCATTCCCCGCTGATTCCGGCATTCTTGCCCACACCATTCGATGAAAAGGAATCCCCTTTCTTGAACTGCAGCTGCTCGACGACAAGGAGCTCGCCGTTAGGCTGCCTCACCGCGTTCTGCACGCCGTCGAAGAACCGCTCCTTGCTGATGCCGAACTGCTGGTCGTCGAAGTACTGGATCGCGCCGATTATTATCATGAGCACTGCGAGAGCCATGACAGCGGCAATGAGCATGCGCAGGGGTTCAAAGCTCTGGCCCTGCTCATCAAATGAAATGCCTGCGGCCATCTATATCGACCCCACCAGCGCGTTCGAGACAATCATGCTGATTACGAACATAATTA
>CAYJRH010000004.1:1631-31385 GCA_964372565.1 uncultured archaeon | reverse complement strand
ATTGGGCTGGGACAATTATAAAAAGCATCAGGTGCAAAGCGCAAATAAGAAAAAATTAGGAAAAAGCGGAATGGCTACTATTTCTTCTTGCCGACAGCACTGCTGATATTATGAATAAGTTCCATGAGATCGACTGGCACGGCAAGTATTACGGTGTTGCTTGCCGTGGGGCCGAGGCCGTCAATTGTCTGCAGCGTCCTGAGCTGCATCGCGCCCGGGCTTTTTAACATCAGTTCTGCGGCCTTTGAGAGGTTCTCTGCGGCCATCCTGTCGCCCTCGGCCTTGATGATTGTGGCGCGCTTCTCCCTTTCGCTCGAAGCCTGCCTTGACATGAGCCTCTTCAAATCCTCGGCCATGTCAATGTCCTGAAGCTTGATGTCGGTAACTTCAATTCCCCAGCTTTTTGCGGCATTTTCGACAATTTTTTCAATATCCTTTCCTATCTCTTCCCTCTCGCCAAGGACCTGGTCGAGGCTCATTCCGCCGACAACGTCACGGAGCGCCGTCTGCGCATACTGCGAAACCGCGTAAATGTAATCCTGCACCTTGATGATTGCTGTTGCGGCATCCACGACTTTGAAGTAAACCACGCCGTTGACCATTATAGGCACGTTGTCCTTTGTGATAACTTGTTGGCGCGGGATGTCTATTGTGAGAATCCTCATGTCAATCTTCTTTACGCTATCAATTATCGGTATGATGAACCTGAGGCCGGGCTGCAAAGTGTCGACAAAGCGCCCGAGCCTGAAGCGCACGCCGGTTTCCCACTGGTTGACGATGCGGATGCTGAACGCAGCAACTATCAGCAGGACAATGAACAGCGGGAAAATGAGGCTGAAGAAAATGACAATAATTTCGCCCAATGCCATAAAGAGATTGTTCCTGAAAGTGTTTAAAAAGCGATGCAAAGCGTAGCGGCAGGAAAAAGCGCGCCTGAAAAAAAAGAAAAAATGGGGGCCTTCAGCCTGAAAGCGCCGCCTCTATTGCCGCCTTGGAATCCGAGTAAGGCCTTGCCCGGCAACTGCATTGCCGTTGATGAGAAATGCTGGAGTTCCTGATACGCCCACTGCCTGGCCTTTTGTCTGGCCGCCCTTCTCCAGCTCGGAAGGGCCGAATGGCTTTGCGGGCTGGTAAGCGAAGTAAACAAGCGCGAGAATCCCGAGAATGAGCAAAACCACGATAATTGTAAAAATCGGGCTCGCCGCGCCCTTCTTCGCCTCGGATGATTTCATTTCCTTGAGCTTTGAAATCAGGCAAGATTCCGCTCGCAAAACCTTTAAAAGTGGACGGAAACGAAAATATGTGAAAATGGGATTTTGCGGGTTATTGAAGCGAACCAATAACTTTTTAAGGAAGAAGTTAACAATTGTTAATTAGGTGGTGCTGATGACTCTGACATTCCCATGTGAAATAATCAGCTGGCATGTCCTTCCTGCCGTAAGGAGGGAGATAGCGATATACCTTGTCAATGAGAAGAAAATGACGCGGAAGCTGGTGGCGCAGAAGCTCGGCCTGACAGAAGCCGCGGTATGCCAATACATAAAGCACAAGAGAGGCGGCTCGCACAAGTTCAACGAGCATGACATCACAAAAATAAAGGAGATGGCTGATATGCTGGCGACCTCTGACAAGGGGTTCGGCAAGATGTGCATTGTCTGCCGCGAATTCGACGCATCCGAACAGATGCTCGCCAATGCGAATGTCGCAAGGATTTAAGCCCGGGCTTGACCCGTTATCAGGTGGAAATGACCATGGATGAATATCTCGAAATCAAGGGCGTGCACGCAAGCGTGGAAGGCAAGGAGATACTAAAGGGAATTGACTTCCGAGCCGGCGTTGGGGAAATCCACGCAATAATGGGGCCGAACGGCTCCGGAAAAAGCACCCTCGCAAACGTCATTATGGGCCACCCGAAATACAATGTGACCGCGGGCGAAATAAAGTTCTGCGGGAAAAACATCCTTTCAATTCAGCCTGATGAGAGGGCAAAGGCGGGGCTGTTCCTTTCTTTCCAGTACCCGTTCGAGATACAGGGGCTTTCGTTCCTCAAATTCCTGCACGCGGCATACAAGGCGCAGAACCCGCTTGACACGGGCGGCCTGATAAAATTCAGGCAAAAAATAAAGGAGGCGGCGCAAGAACTCAATATGGGCGAGGAAGTCATTGAGCGGGAACTGAACGTGGGCTTTTCCGGCGGCGAAAAAAAGCGCGCTGAAATACTCCAGATGATGGTGCTCAGGCCGAAGATGGCGATACTTGATGAAACAGATTCTGGCCTGGACATTGATTCGCTGAAGCTGGTTTCCGAAGCCGTGAATAGGATGCGCTCGAAGGATTTCGGGGCGGTTGTGATTACGCATTACAAGAGAATACTCAACCATTTGAAGCCTGATTACATCCATGTGATGCACGACGGCAGGATAATCGGGAGCGGGGGCATTGAGCTCGCGGACCGCCTTGAAGAGAAAGGCTACGCCGGAATCCTCAGGGAAGCCGGAGTGAAAACGGCTGCTGTGAATATAGATTGAGGAATGGAATGGATATTTATGGGAAAAACGCTGGCAAAGCAGGAGCACGCAAAGGCAACGCTCGTTGACGGCCGTACATCAGCCAAAGACATGGGCGGCCCTGAGAGTAGCAAAGCGAGGGACAGGAAACTCTCTGAAACAGATTACTCCAAATATGATTTCAGCTACAGCACCAAAAATTACGAGGTAATATTTGACAAGGGCCTGAGCGAGGAAGTGGTCGGGAAAATTTCGGAAATGAAGAACGAGCCGCCGTGGATGCTCGAGTTCCGGCTCCGGGCGCTGAAGGCGTTTTACGAAAAGCCCATGCCCGAATGGGGCGCAGACCTGAGCCCGATCAATTTTGGCGAAATAATTTACTACATGAAGGCGTCGCAGGCGAGCAGGAAAAAATGGGAAGACGTGCCTGTTGAAGTGAAAAATACTTTTGACAGGCTGGGCATACCCGAGGCGGAAAGGAAATTCCTTGCCGGGGTAGAGGCGCAGTATGATTGCCTCACAGCAGACACAACTGTATTTACAAACCCGAAAGGGCCAACTAAAATTGTAGACATAAAACCGGGCGATAAAGTTTTTTCATGGAATAAAGAGAACAACCAAATTGAAGCGGTGCGCGTAAAGAACGTTTGGTGCGCCGGAAAAAAGCCCGTTTTTGAAGTCGGCATCAGCAACCGCACCATCAGGGCCTCTGACAACCACCCATTCCTGTCTCTTTCGTATTCAAAACGCCAAGGCAAGAGAAAGGGCACCTACGCTTTGGGCTGGATTGCACTAAAAGACCTAAAAAAAGGAAGCCTTGTTGCAATTGCCAAAAATTACGCTGACACAGGAAGCACTGCGAAATTAAAACATCCTGCAATAGAATACAGCGCAGCCGGCAGGAATCAGTTTGGAGCAAAATATAGCTTGGATATTTCAGGCAGGTACAATAAAGTCACATTGCCTACTGAATCCAATAGCCAACTTATGTGGCTTTTCGGGTTTTTCTTTGGGGATGGGTACATACGCCAAAACAAAAAAACCAAAAGAGTTTGTTTTGCAGTACCTGAAAATCAGACAGAACTGACACAAGAGCTTGCAAAGACCTTAAAACAGGAATTTGGCTACGATTTGGCAAGCAGGTACAAATACTATGTTTCTGTTAACTCCACCATCATTGCAAAATTTTTTGAGGAAAATGGCATCTGCGGAAAAGCGAAAACAAAACAGGTGCCGCAATGGATATTCTCACTGCCAAAAACACAGATTCTTTCATTTTTGGCGGGTTTTATGGATGCAGATGGCGGAGTAAGAGATAGCAAACAGAGCCATGACGTCACGCTCACAAGCGCAAACAAAAATCTTCTTGAGTCAATGAAAAGCCTTGCAATTTACTGCGGGATAGAGACATCAAAAATATGGGATTTTACCCATAACACAGGCGGAAAAATGTTTACGGCCTATCGCATTAGCCTTAGCGGCAACACGGCCCAGCTGCCATCCAAACACCCATTGAAGGCAGAACGGCTCGGGAAAAAGAAATATTACCATACGAACAAAAGTGCAAGGGGGGAAGGCGGATATTTTGAAAAATATTGCAGCGATTATGTCGGGTTTGCAAGAGTAAACCACATTGTGCCAGCCGGAAAAGAAATGACATATGACATAGAAGTGGAGGGAGCCCATAACTTTGTGGCAAACGGGCTGATAGTCCATAATTCCGAAGTGATGTACAGCAACATCAGGAAGGACCTCGAGCAGAAGGGCGTTGTTTTCCTTTCGATGGACGAAGGCCTCAAGAGATACCCTGAAATCGTGAAGGAGCATTTTTCAAAAGTGATTCCGCTGAACGACAACAAATTTGCCTCGCTCAACAGCGCGGTCTGGAGCGGAGGCTCGTTTGTCTATGTGCCGAAGAACGTGAAGGTCGATATCCCTTTGCAGGCGTACTTCAGGATAAACTCTGAGAGCTTCGGGCAGTTTGAGCGCACGCTCATAATCGCGGATGAGGGCGCGATGGTTCACTACGTGGAAGGCTGCTTTACGGCAGGAACTGAAATCCGCACGGAAAGCGGAACAAAGCCTATAGAGCTGGTGGAAAAAGGCGAAAAAGTGCTGACGCACAAGGGGCAGTACAAGGAGGTCTATTTCACCCAGGCCCGGCCATACTCCGGAAAACTTTGCTCCATCTCGGTCCGCGGAGACACGACAGGAAATTTGGAAGCCACGGAAGAGCATCCGATTCTGGTCGCAAAAAGAGAAAGGGCGAATGAAAGGAACAGGGGCTTTGAGCCTAAGTGGGTTGAAGCGAAAAACGCCAAGGCAGGGGATTACGTTTGCTACCCAATCAACAGGAAAATAATCTCGAACCCATACCACGAATTCGAAATAGCGGCAGGAAACAACAAAGGGCAATTTACCATGGTAAAAGAGGCGGTGAAGGCAAACAAGGATTTCTTCAAGCTTGCGGGATACTTCCTTTCCGAAGGGAGCACGAACAGGGGCTATTACACGCACGTCTCATTCAACATCAATGAAAAGGGATACATCGGCGAGACAAAAGAGCTTTTCGCAAAGGTGTTCGGAACGGAAAAATTCTATGAGCCTGTGCACAGGAAAAATAACGGGCTTTCCATAGTGGTCTCAAGCGCAAAAATCTCAAGGATATTCGAATACTTCGGCGGGAAAAGCGACTCGAAAGAGATTCCGGAGTGGATGATGCTGGAATCGCCGGAAAAGCAGGCCGAGCTAATCAAGGGCATGTTCAACGGAGACGGCAGCTATATGAAACAGAAATATGGCTACGGCACGAAAGAGATGTTCAGGATAAACACAACAAGCGAGAAGCTCGCCAAACAAATAAGGGAAATCCTCCTGAGGCTCGGGGTTGCAAGCTCCATAAATAAACAATTGAGGGAAGCCCCAAGAAAAACGATGTATGTAATCGTGGTGGGCGGGGAATACCTGAAAAAATTCGGCGGCATTGTAGGCATACCGGCCGAGGCAAAAATGAATGGCAGGAAAAGGGCGACATTTTTCGCCATTGCCGAGGATTGCATGTACGCGCCGATAAAATCGGTGAAAATGCGGGAAGTTGCTGAAATGCCCGTTTACAATTTCGGCGTGCGCGAAGATGAAAGCTATACTGCGAACGGGCTGGCCGCGCATAACTGCACTGCCCCAAAATTCTCGTCGCAATCCCTCCACTCGGCGGTTGTCGAAGTGATTGCAAAGGAGGGCGCCCACGTGAGGTACACCACGATCCAGAACTGGGCCAACAACATTTACAACCTCGTGACAAAGCGCGCGTTCGCGTACAAGGATGCGACGGTCGAGTGGGTTGACGGCAATTTGGGGTGCCTCAGCGGAGATACCAAGGTCCTGACTAACAACGACGTCAAGAATATAAGCGAGGTGAATGAAGGCGACTATGTTTACTCGCTCACGCCGGAGTTCCGGACAGTGAGGCAAAAAGTGGCTGGGAAAAAGGCCAATCCGCCAAGCGAAGTTTTTGAGCTAACGACTGAAAACCAAAGAAAAGTGAAAGCAACTGCCAACCACCCGTTCCTGGTAATGAGAAAAAAAGGCAAGCTTCATAATGTTGCTTGGATGCCCCTTGAACTTGTGTCAGAGGGCGACATGGTGGCCATAGCCGGCACTGTTCCGGACAACGGAACCCCGCACAATCTGCCGAAAAGCGAATTGGCGGGAAACAAGAAGATTTCTTTCCCTGGAGAATCGACTGAAGACCTTATGTGGCTCCTCGGGTTCTACATGGGCGACGGCTACAAAGACAGGGGAAGGGTTTACTTTGCCGTTCCTGAAAAAGACAAATCGCACATCAAAGTCAGAACTCTCATGAAAAGCGTTTTCAACCTTGAAATGGAAAAGAGGGGGGTGGTGCTAAGAACCGCATCTGTTGACCTCGCAAGATGGCTTTCGGAACTCGGCTTCAGCGGGAGAGCGAAAGAAAAGAGAATACCGCAATGGGTTTTCAGGCTCCCGGCAAATCAGAAGCTCGAATTCATTCACGGCTATGTTGATGCCGACGGCCACCTCAGGAAGAACCACAAGAATATGTCAATTTCAAGTGCAAACAAAAATCTCCTTGAGGACACAAAACACCTCGCGATTTCCTGCGGCCTCAATCCCACAAAAATAAGCGAATGGACAAGGCACGACAAGCTCAAATTGGCCAAAGAGGCGAAAACTTACACCAATTATTTCCTTTATTTCGGGGAAGGTAAGCTTGAAAATCCGGTTTATTTCACAAGGGTTTCAAAAATCGAGCCGGCGGGCAAGGAAGTCACGTACGACATTGAAGTTGAAGGCACCCGCAACTTTATCGCAAACGGCATATTCGTGCACAACAGCAAGGTCACAATGAAGTACCCCGCAATTTACCTCATGGGCGAGGGCGCAAAGGGAGAAGTGCTCAGCGTCGCGCTCGCGGGGAAAGGCCAGCATCAGGACGCCGGCGCGAAGGTCGTTCACCTCGCTTCGAACACCACAAGCAAGGTTACGAGCAAGAGCATAAGCAAGGACGGCGGAAGGGCGTCATACAGGGGCCTGGTGAAGGTCATGAGAGGGTGCAAAGGCGTGAAAAGCAGCGTGATGTGCGATGCGCTCATCCTTGACAAGGATTCGAGGACGGACACCTACCCTTCGGTTGAGGTCGACGAGCCGACAGCAACGATTGCGCATGAGGCGCGCGTCGGAAAAATCGGCGAAGACCAGGTTTTCTACCTGACTTCAAGGGGCCTGAACGAAGCCGAGGCGCTGGCAATGATTGTGCTGGGGTTCATGCAGCCGTTCACGAAAACGCTTCCGCTTGAATACGCGGTGGAGCTCAACCGCCTGATTGAAATGGAAATGGAGAACTCTGTAGGGTGATTTGAATGGCGAATCGCATTGCAGGTGCGGAGGCGCTGCAGGCTTACCGGGAAAAGAACCTCAGGATTTTTTCGGAAAAGCCCGTGAAAAAAAGCAAGTACACAAGCATGGCAAAAGCCGAGGAACTGCTGAAGAAGCCGCTTGGCGCAATGGAATTCCTGCCTAAAATCAAGGAAACTGCGGGAGTAAGGGTGCTTACCCTTGAAAATGCCATTTCGGGGATGCCGGGGCTTCTTGATGAAATTGTCTCAAAGGAAGAGAAAGGGAAGGACCAGTTCGGGGGTTTTGTCAACGCGAACTTCAACTGCGGGTTTGTGGTCATCGCCGGTAAAAACGCCGGAATTGTTGAATTGGGGATTGCCCTGCCAATGGGCGCTGTCGCAAAATATTTCATTGTGGTTGAAAAAGGGGCGAAGGTTTCAATTTTGGAGGAAATCTCCTCCGAAGGCGATGCACTCTGCTCTGAAACCGTGTACATTATGGAAGGCGCGGAAGCGGCGATCGCGAAAGTGCACGGCGAAAGCGGCGGAGTTGTCTCTTACCAGCAGTGCATACTTGAAAAAAACGCCGGGCTCGTGAATAGCAACATGTGGATTGGCGGAACCCTTGTCATGGCAAACACCTGCAATATACTCAACGGGGAAGGCGCTTCCGCAAAGGAGTATAGCCTGCTCGCGGCGAAGGGCAGCCAGCATTTTGACCTAGGCTATACGACGGTTCACAGGGCCGCGGGGACGGAAAGCCACTGCGCGTTCAGGTCTGCGCTGAAGGACTCGAGCAGGATGGTGTTTGACGGCATGATAAGGATAGAAGAGGGGGCGAAGCAAACAAATGCCTTGCTTGAATGCCACAGCATGATTCTTGGCGAGAAGGCTAGCAGCAACCAAATACCGGGCCTCGAGATCAAAACCGACGATGTGAGAGCGACGCATTCGGCAACAGTTGCAAGGCTGGATGAGGAAGAACTATTCTACCTCCAGTCGAGGGGGCTTACGCATGAGGGCGCCAAGAAGATGGTCGTAAAAAGCTTTTTGGAAAGCGTGGTGTACATGATGCCTGAAAGCCTGAGGGGCAGGCTGGAGCACGGGCTTGAACAGGCGCTTGGCTGATGTGGAATTCCTATGGATGTGGAAAAAGTCAGGAAGGAATTCCCGATTCTGAAGAGGCGGATTGGCGGAAGGCCGCTCGCGTACCTCGATAACGCGGCAACAACACAGAAGCCCTGGCAGGTGATGGAATCCGAAACGGAATTCTACGCGAACCACAACGCGAATATCCACAGGGGCGTCAACGCGCTCAGTGTGGAAGCAACCGAGCGTTATGAGAGGGCGCACGAAAAAACCGCAGGGCTGATTAATGCTAAATCCATGGAAGAGATAGTTTTCACAAAAAACGCGACAGAGAGCCTGAACCTCCTTGCGTTTTCCCTCGGCGAAAAATTGTCGGAAGGCGATGAAGTCCTTCTGACCAAAATGGAGCACCACGCGAACATTGTGCCATGGCAGCAGCTCGCGAAGAGGAAAAAAGTGAAGCTGAAATATGCAAACATCACTAAAGATGGCAGGCTTGACATGGAAAGCCTGGAGGAAAAAGTGACTGAAAAAACCAGGATAATCTCCGCAACAATGGCGTCCAATATACTCGGCACTATGAACCCTGCAGGAAAAATTTCCAAAATCGCGAAGAAAGCGGGAGCTTATTTCATTGCCGACGCGTGCCAGGCTGTTCCCCACACAAAAACCGATGTGAGAGAAATCGGGTGCGATTTCCTCGCGTTTTCCGCGCATAAAATGATGGGGCCTACAGGAATCGGGGTGCTTTACGGCAGGAAGGCGCTTCTTGAGGAAATGGAGCCTTTTCTCACTGGGGGGGACATGATATCCTCCGTGACTTTGGAAGGCTCGGAGTGGAACAAGCTGCCCTGGAAATTCGAGGCCGGCACCCCGAACATTGCCGGCGGGGTTTCCTTCGGGGCTGCAATCGATTATTTGAGTGCGATTGGTTATTCGGCAATTGAAAAGCACGGGAGGGCGCTGCTTGATTATGCGCTGGAAAAAATTCCAGGAATAAGCGGGGTTGAGGTGTACGGGCCTGCAAAGGGGCCGCGGACAGGAATAGTGCCTTTCAACCTTAAAGGCGTGCATCCCCATGACGTTTCGGAAATACTCGGGAGGCGCGGCGTGATTGTGAGGGCGGGCAACCACTGCGCGCAGCCGCTGATGCGCGAAATGGGAATCGAGGGCGTTGTGAGGGCGTCGTTCTACATTTACAACACCAAGGAAGAGATAGATGAACTTTGCCGCGGAATTGAATCCGCGAAGAAGACATTCGGTGTTTGAGACCTCGGTGGAAAAAATGGACGGCGAGCTTTACACAGAAATCATCCTTGACCTCTACAAAAACCCGAAGAACAAGGGGCGCATAGAAAATTATGATTTGGAGGCCTCGGGCGGGAACCCAATCTGCGGCGACCAAGTTACGTTCACGATGAAAATTGCAAATGGAATTATAGAGGACATTAAATTTTATGGGAGCGGGTGCGCAATAAGCACTGCGGCGGAATCGCTCCTCACTGAAATGGCGAAGGGGAAAAAAGTCGAGGAGGCCGGCCGCATAACGCAAAAGGAGATGTTTGCCGAACTTGGGAACATCGTCCAGACAAGAATAAAATGCGCGCTGCTCGGGCTCGAAGTAATGAAGAGGGGGATTGAGGAATACAGGAAGCGCGGCGCGAAAGTTTCGGTGAAAGGGATAGTGGTTTAAAGGCGGAAAACGAGTTGCGCTTCCGGCAATTAAGCCCTCGGTTTCTTCGCCGGCTTTGGGCTTCTCACACTTGCTGATTTAGCACGTTCAGCGAATCTGCGCAGCGCTTCGGGGTCCCCTGCATTTATCCGGTCGAGTAATTGCTTGTCAACCGGATTAACACCGACTTTGCGCCTTGAAAACAAACGACGAATCCAACTCAACGGGCCTTTCATAAACAATCACGGCTCTGCCTTCCTTCCCTTGCCCAAGTGCGGGGCGAAGCCCTCGAGCATCCTCCTTATTGCGTGCTCCTGGTCCTGGCTGGTCACAATGCCCGAAGCTACGAAAACGCCCTTTGTGCCGAGCTCTATTGCCTTTGAAACGTCGTCCGAATTCTTTATCCCCGCGCCGGTGATGGGGATTATTTTCGGGTTAATTTTGGCGATAGCCGCCACGGCATCGGAAATCAGGGAAGGCTGTGCCGTGCTCACGCTGATGTCGCCGCCAATGAGCTCCGGGGGCTCGACAGCAATGAAATCCGGGGCAAGCCGCGCAAGGGCCTTGGCGCGCTCGAGCGTTTCCGCGCAAAGCATCACTTTCAGGCCGGCCTCGCGGCACCTCTTCACGGCCGCTTCGGCAACAGCGTCCGAAATTTTATGCTCTGCGTGGTTCAGCACTGTGCCATGGGCACCAGCGGATTTGATTGCTTCGGGCAGAACCTTGCCAGTGTTTGAACCGTATTTTACAGCGTCAACGTGCTGGGCGAAAACCTTGAGTTGGGAGGCCATTGTGATGGCGCGAATGTCGGCGGCCTGAACAACAGGAATAATCTCCACTTCGCCCGTAAAGAAGCTTGAAAGGAGCCTTGAAAGAGCCGCCGCCTTTTCCCCCGTGCCCTGCTCGTAGGTCTTGAAATTGACAAAAAAATAAAATGGCATCGGAATCCGAAGAAATAGAGCCCATTACTTAATAAAAAATCTCGCCTGCCGGAATCCGCGGGCAAATAGGCTAAAAAGGCTATTTCAGGGATATTATTTGGATGGCAAAGGAAGCTGAAATGGCGGAATTCTCTTCCGAGTTCAAAAAGGCATTCGGCGACGATAAAAAAATCGGGGAGGCCTATTCCGCAATATCGAAGGCATGCAAACTGGGCGCCCTTGACGAAGAGGCGTATTTTTCACACAACATCGGCGTTGCAAGGACGGTAATGAAGCTTGGAATGGGCAGGGAGGCGGTGCTTGCGGCGCTGCTTCATAATGTTGAGGAGCATGGAATTTCATACCAGGAAATAGAGGGGGCGTTTGGGCAGGAAGTGCACAACCTTATTGATTCCAAAGAGCGCTTTGAAAAAGCGCTTGAAGTCACCCCGAACGAGCTGGAGAGTGCGGCGAAGAAAATTACGGTTGTGCTAACGACAAACCCCAGCGTGGTGGTAATGCAGCTTGCGGATGTATTGGACAAGCTGAGGCGCCTCGAGCACGTGCCAAAGGAGCAGAGGGGCGGGTTTGTTTGGCAGGTGCGGGAGGTCTTCGCCCCGCTTGCGCACAAGCTAAACATATACTCAATAAGCACGGAAATGAACGAACGCATCTTCAAGCACGAGCAACCGGCAATTTTTTTCGAAACAGAGATGGCGGTAAATCTCGCGGCAAGCAAAAGGGCCGACGAGATGAAGAAAGCGCAGCAAATGATTGAAGAGGCGATGAAATCCGCGGGAATCGTTGGCGAAGTTTCGGGGCGGATCAAGACAACCTACAGCACATACGCAAAAATGAAGAGGAAAAATGCGGAAATTGCCGGCATCTATGACCTGCTCGCGCTGCGGGTCGTTGCTGGCAGCGCAAAAGACTGCTATGAAATCCTCGGCATGATTCACAGCATGTGGAAACCGATTCCTGGGGAGTTTGATGATTACATTGCGAAGCCCAAGGAAAATGGGTATAGATCCCTGCATACCAGCGTTTTCCTGGAAAGCGGAACCCCAATCGAAATCCAGATCCGGACAAAGGAGATGCAAACCTTCGCGGAATTCGGGATAGCGTCGCACTGGGCATACAAGGGCGAGAAGAAGGACTCGAAACACGACAGGAAAATCGAGTGGATAAAGCAGGTCATGGAATGGCAAAAAGGCGCCGCCGGAAAAGCGGATGTCGACATTTTCGGCAAGGAGGTGTTTGCGCTCACCCCAAAAGGCCAGGTGATTGAGCTTCCAGAAGGCGCGACAGTGATTGATTTCGCGTATGCGGTCCACTCTGACATTGGCGACAGGTGCATAGGCGCGAAAATCGGCGGGGCGATAGTTTCGCTCAACACGAGAATCAAGAACGGCGATTTGGCCGAGATAATCACTTCGCAGAAACAGAAGCCGAGGGTGCACTGGCTCTCATTCGCAAAGAGCACGAAGGCGCAGCAGAAAATCCGGTCTAAGCTGAGCCTTGGGAAGTTGGGGGGCGGCAGGGCGGCACAAAACGCCGTTGCCGGGAACGCGATTTCGACCCTGGACAGGAGAGTGCGGCTCGCGAAGTGCTGCATGCCGCTGCCCGGGGATTTGATAGTCGGGGTAAAAACCACGAAAAGGAAAATATCCTTGCACAGGGCCAACTGCGCGGAATTGAAAAAGGAGGGAACAAGCACAATTGCGGTTGCCTGGGAGAAGGGAACAGGCGCCTACGAAACAAAAATGGCGGTTGAGGCAAAAGACAGGCTTGGATTGCTGAAGGACGTACTGGCGGTTTTTTCGGACAATGGAATCAGCGTCAGGACCGCTAATGCAAAAGCATCCGCATCCAACAGGGTTACCTGCGTATTCGGCGTGAGCCTCAAGAATGCCGAACAGTTTGAGAAGCTCGGGGAAATAATTGAAAAGGTCCCGGGGGTCATTGAAGTCAGAAGGGAATAATGGCCGGAAAAACTACTCGTATCTCAGCGCTTCAACAGGGTCCATCCGCGAGGCGATGAAAGCAGGGTATAATCCGGCTAGCATGCCCACAAAAACCGCCCCCAAAAAAGACCCGAGCAATAACGGCATTGTTATAAGTGTTTTCACGGGCTCGAAATCGTTGCCGTTCATTTCTATGGAAACCGTTATGCTGTCCGCAATCTGGCCAGTGCCGCTGATGTTTTCAACGCTGAATGTGGCGGTTACCAGATCGCCGGGGTAGATTTTTGACGGGATTGTGCTCGCGTTCTTGACGCCCAAAATGCCGAGCTGGTTGGCGGAGGCGAACCCCGCCAAGGAAGCGGTTAAAAGCGCCGGCAAAACGCAAAGCGCAAAATTTCTGCCCATGAACGTAACACGGCGCAGAAAATTAATAAATACAAATGGCGCGGTAATTCTGCTCATTCTGCGGAAAGGCCGGCCCACTTCAGAAACGCCTCTAAACATATAAATACAAGTTCAATTCAAACTATACTGATTGCCATGAACCGCATACCAACAGGAGTAGCAGGCCTTGATGAACTGATTGAAGGCGGGTTTCCAGAAGGCAGGAGCATACTCGTTGCCGGCGGGTGCGGCGCGGGAAAAACAATACTCTGCACGCAGTTCATTTACAACGGCGCAAAGAAATACGGCGACCCCGGCATTTATGTGACGCTTGACGAGAGGCCCGAGCTCCTGAGGCAGGACATGGCGAGGTTCGGCTGGGACATAAGGAAACTCGAGGAATCGAACCACCTCCATATTATTGACGGGAGCCTCGCGAGGCTCGGGATGCCGAGCGAGGAGGATTTTTCCATGCCTTCAACAGGGTTCGACATCGACAGGCTGCTGCTCGAAATAATGCGGGTCGCAAAGAGGACGGGCGCGAAGAGGCTTGTCATAGATTCGATTCCCGCACTCGGGTTCAACTATGAGAACGAGAATGATGTGAGGAACGCAATCAGGAAGCTTTCATATCTATTGATGAGGATTGGCGTGACAACCCTCATGACAACCGAGGTCGGGGACCAGGAGAACAAATTCGGAAAGTACGGCATTGAAGAGTATGTTGTTGACGGAGTGCTTGTGCTGCATTACATGGGGATAGGCACGCGCAGCAACAGGACCCTGCACATCAGGAAAATGCGCGCGACAAAGCACTCGGAAGAGCTGCACCCAATCGTCATCGACGACAAGGGAATAACAATCCAGAAAGTCGGCAAGGAATACGAGGAAGTCTGACTGAAGCAACAAATGAATAAATTAGTATCTCCACTGGAGCATCATATTTTTTTCAGGTATTTTTCGAGGTCATTATAGTCCCTCTTCCTTTCGAGAAGGCAGGCAATTATGATATTTGGTTCCAGGACAACGTAGATGAGCCTTGTTTCTTTGCCTTGTATGCTCAGCCTTACCCTGAACACTTTCCTGAATCGCTGCGAGTGGATTTTTTTGAAGTGGAACGGGTTTTCCTCTATAAGCTTTATTTTTTCCCAAATGGTTTTCTTGGATTTTTCGTCAAGGCTGTTGAGTTGCTCCACCATTACCGGGGAGAGTTTTATGGCGAATGTCATCGGAATTCCTTGAAGTATTCTTTTGCGTCAACAAGCTTCCCGCTTTTGATGGTTTTTTCAAGAATCTTGTCAATCAACTCTATTTCCTGTCCGGAAAAAGACTCGTCAAAATCGCTTTTCTCGAAAATCTTTTCGCGCAGTGAATCTGCGGCCAGTTCCTGCACGTTCCTGTAGCCGTAGCTCTCTGCAAAAGATTCGGCTGCAGTATAAAGCTTATTGGAAAGCTTGAGATTAACTTGTTTGGTTCCCATAGCTATCTACAGGCACCCGCCTTTATTTAAGCTTAACTGCCTTTTTCTCGTAGTTTCAAAGCAACTATATACACTCTATAAAGAAACTATATTTTTTGCGTAAACCGAGCCGATTTGCCAGTTTCACGCAAAAATCAAGGACTTGACGCCGCCCGCTCCGTCCGTGTGAATATTTGTTGCTCTTCTGGAATTACTATGAATAAATAAGTTGCCCCCGCTACCTGTTCCTCTCAATCAGGTAATCCGCGAATTCCTTGAGCAGAACCTTCGATTTTGATTCGGGAAGCACGGCGCCGAGCCTGGCCCAGCTTTCGGAAACGAGCACCCGCGCAATCTTCTTGGCGTACTCCACAGAGCCGCATTCATCCAAAAGCGCAACGGCCTCCTTCACGTCGGCGTCGCTTTTTTCTTTCGAATTCAGGATTCCCAGAAGCCGGTTTTTCTTTGTGGCAGGCAGCTCCCGCAGCGCGTGGATGACCATGAGCGTGCGCTTGCCCTCCTTTATGTCGTCGCCTATTTCCTTCCCCCATTCAACGTGCTCCGGCATGATATTGAGGATGTCATCCTGAATCTGGAACGCGACGCCTATGCTGGTCGCAAAATCCGCGAAAGCGTTCAGCTGCTTCCGGGTTCCGTTGCCGAGGACCGCCCCGAATTCAGCGGCCATCCTCGCGAGCGAACCTGTCTTGTACGAGCACATCTGGAGGTAATGCCCTTCCTTGGGGTTCGACCCGCCCTTGTGCCAGTATATGTCGGTTGCCTGGCCGAATGAAAGGCGGAGCATTTCAAGCGCGTAAATGCCATAAAGCCTTGACTTCTGCTCTGCGGCAAGCTTTTTGTCCTTGAGCAGGGCAACAAGCGGGATGTAGTACATGGCATTTCCGGCGTTAACCGCAACATCAACCCCGAACAGCAAATGGGTGGAAGGCTTGCCCCTGCGCAGCGAGGAATTGTCCTCCAAATCATCAATCATTATAGTGCCGTTATGCACGAGTTCGGGAATTACTGTGAATGGGAGCGCGGCCTTCCTTGAGCCCCCGAGAGATTCGCACGCGAGGAGAAGGAGCGCGGGCCTCCACCTTTTGCCGCCGCGGGAAACGAAATCCCAGATAGGGTCGGCAATCGCCTTTTGCGGGGCGTTCATGTCCATCCCGAAATCCGGCTTGCCGAGCGCGTGTTCCACCCATGCGGAAACGAGTTTTTTCGGGAAAAAAACCGCAAGCTCGGCGTTCACTTCCTTTGCCGTTGCCTTGAGATAATCCTGAAGGCGCAATTCATCTCCCCTTTTTCCTGATGAAGAAAAAATAGATTGCGGCAACCAGCACGATTGCGAGCAGGAAGAGGATGCCGAATATCATGAGGCCGCCAACCGCGACGAGCAGCGCGTTGTCGCTGTTGAGTTCAACAGATGGAATGGACGCGGCTATTCCCGAAAGCGGGCTGCCCCTGAAGGCCGAAACATCGGCCTGCAACGGAAGGGCGAGAGGCGGCGCGGAATAGTAATCCAGCGCTTTGGCGGAAACCAGCTTGTTTGCCTGCTGCCTGGTAAGGGGCTTCGCAATCCTGTAAACAACGCTCTTGCTTGCGTTCCTGTTCAGGTCAAACGGCCCAAACAGGAGATTGGGGTCCTGCTTCAGGATTTCGAAAGGCACGTTTGCGGATATTCCCGCGGCATCCCCAGAAAACTGCTTCGGAATCGGTTCAACAATCTTGAACGCGGCCCTGTTCGAATCGGTGTTCTTGAATGAAATTGTGACGGCCGCGACGTAATAGGTGTTCGAGTCCTGCTTTACTTCAATGATGTCGAGCCTTCTCTTTGGGGAGAGTTTTTTTGCAAAGGATTTTGCCTCGGATTGGAGCGCCGGAACCATCCCTGACGACCCTAAAAAAACCTCGAATTGGCCGCTTGTGTAGCCATAAGCCGCGGATGAGAAATTTTTTACAGTGATCTTTGCGAGGATTGATGCGTAAGCGGCGCTGGCGGATTTTGCGGTCGCCTCGGCGGTTGCCAGGCTGTCGCCGCCAGTTTCAAGAGACTGTTTGGCGGAAATGACATTGGCGTCAGCGGCGGCCAATATGGAGCTGAGCGCGTTGGCGTCTATTCCCTTCGCCTGCAAATCGGCAATGTACTCAACAGCGGGTTTTCTCTTTGCCTCGGCTCCGGCTATTGCAGCTTCCGCGTTGGCACGCGCGTAGAAGGTGTTCTTGATGCTGTAAGTTGCAGACGCTTCGGCCTTGTTGCCTCCCCTATCCACTGTGCGCGCAATGACCTTGAAGCGCCCGTTGTCATAATTGATGGTGTTCCAGTCGAGAACGTAATTCCCCTCTTTTAACTGCGCTTCGCCGATGATGGTTTCTGAATCGCCCTTCACAAGGATTAACGTGACTTTGCTTATCCCCGAAGCGCCATCGCCGGTGTCTGCGGCGTCCACACTCAATGACACAACGCCGTTCAAATCGGAGCTTGTTGCCGGGGAAATTGACTTCACTTTCGGGACAATGGTGTCGAAAACAAAAATTGTTGAAACAGTGCACTCATCGCCGTCGTTGTCAACGGCGCTGAAAAAAACGTTGTAGTCGCCATTGGGCTTGCCTGAAAGGGAATAATTTACTGATAAGGAATTGACCTTGACCGTGCTCTTTGCGGCCTCTTCAGGCCGCCCTGACGGGCCGGTGACCATCAAACGCCCTTTGAGGAAATTCAAATCGGATTCAACGGAAATTGAAATGCCTTGCCCGTTTTTGTCCGCTGAGATGCCTATTTCGTTGTCGCAGAATGAAAGGGTCTTTACTGATGCAACTGAACTTATGACTCCGCTATTTCCGGCCTTGTCCAAAGGCTGTATTTTGTAATGGAACCTGAAACCCTCGCCGACCAGAAAGTTCTTGTCAGTGAACGAAGTGCCGGTTATGTTCCTGCCCACCAACTTTGCAACCGCGTCATTAATTGAGAATTCCCTTGAAAGCTCGCCATCCTTGACAAACCTGAGCGTGCTCCTGTAAACATTGTAATAATCTATTCCCGACCCGCTGTCCTCCGCGGCGCCCCACTCGACCAGCACTGCGCCGTCGGGTTGGGCGGTTGCGGTAGGCGTTACCGGCCTCGACGGCCCGGAAGTGTCAATCATGATTTTGTAGTGCAGTGTGTCGGACCAGCCTGCGGAAGAATGCGCCCGCACATGGAACCAGTACGTTCCATCCTGCTTTCCGCCCAAAATTATTGTGGCGGGCGATTTATTGTACTCGCCGTCAATGGTTGTGTCGGGAACCGCGCTTTCCGAATCATCGAGCGAGTAACTGTAGCCGTCCGCGCCGGAATAAGTTACTTTGAATGAAGGGGTTTTGTCGTCGCTCCACTTGCCTTCGGGGTGGGAAATGCTCGTTACGGATGGCAGGGCCGCGAATGCGGCGGCCGAAAGCATTACCGAAAAAAACGCCAGAACCAAAAGCCTGCTTCCCAAGTTTGCACCTGAAGTAACCTTGAAGAAAATGAATTAAAAAGGAGCGCAAGGGGCTAAAACGGCATTGAAGGCAGCCAGATGGCAAGATAAAAAATGGGGCAGGCGTGATTTGAACACGCGACATACCGGTCTTCAGCCGGACGCTCTCCAAAGCCTGCAACAAGTAGCCATTAAGCCCTTAATCGCATCAGGCTGAGCTACTGCCCCATTGACATAGTTCAATCAGGCAAATACTTTTAAACACTTGGAATGGGACAACAGGTGATTGTGTGTTTTTGCCAACCTCCATCGTTTTATTGGGTGCGTAAAAATCATTTCTTTATGAAGCAGGGCGATATCTGATTGCCTTTCAATTTGGATACACCCAGAATTGCCATTAGTGTCCAAGTATGGACCGTTGACTGAAACTGAAAAAGCCTCTTCGAGCATTGTCTTCACTTCGGACAAAAAACCAATTGGTTTCATCCTCAGCTTAATTCGCGCCTGAGACTTGAACCCCCCTTCAACAGCCCTTGTGTCACCATCGGCATCAAATAACCCCCGCAAAAACCACTGTTTAATTTCTACGTGAGAAGAAGATATTACTCTTGGAACCTTCAAATCACTGCCCTTTTTACCTGCTGGCAAATCGAACACGTTTGTCAAAAACAAATACACGATTTTACTTGAAGGTTCGATATAATATGTCGTTTCTCCTTTTTCAAGCCGTTCCAATCTTATTGGAGTTTCTGCGCCAAAAATCGCGGCGTACAGGCTTTGAATTCTTTTAATTTGAAGAAGAAATTCATCGGCAATTTTTATTTTATATGCCCGATGGCCGCTTATTTTGAAGGATTTGTTTATGTCTTTTAAACCGCCGTCTCCAAAAAAATAACCGATGAAATAAGCAAGGGAAGGACTCATTTGCCTAGGAACCGTCGCGGTTTTCACTTGAAAATTTAAAAAATAATTCGTTGAATTAAAATTGACAACTGAAATCCCGTTTCTGTGCAAATTAGACAAACAACCTTCCAGAGCATGGGCATAAGATTTTGAATGGATTGAAGCGCCTGTGATTGGAAGCAACCGCAATTCGCTTTCTGGGATTTTCCCATAAACTGTTCGAAGAAAAGTTTCGGTCATTATTGATTAGTTGCGTCAGTAATATACTAAACTTTGCAAGCGGAGAGGTCGGTGCCGGTGCCAAGTTTGCAGAAGAAAATATAAAGCGAGCCCAGTGGGATTTGAACCCACGACACCTTGGTCGCATCCAGTAGTACCCCAAACCGGTAAAACTTTAAGAGCCGCACCTTCTTCAAGCATCAAAACTTAAAAGAATCAAGTGCTCTACCAGCCTGAGCTATGGGCCCGCTATGACTAATTCTCCCGCTGGAGAGCTTTAAATACCTTACGCGGACAGGCTGGAAAGACGTTTTAGATGGTGCAAATTCCTAAAACCGACCTTTTCAATATATTTTGAGATTTCTGCCTGGCTGCTAATGAAGAGTCTGTAAGTGCCTCTATTATCTTGGATTATATTGCTTGAGTTAATAGAAAGTTTTGCTAGGCACTCCTTGACATTTTCGACAACGACTTTGGAAGTCATGCCCAAGGACATCGTCTTTAAATTTACATAATGCCTTGGGTGATTTTTACACTGGTTTGGATAACGCCGGTAAATTGACCCATCAGTATCCCAAATACCGCGGAGGCAAGGAACAAGCAACTTGGGGTTGGCCATTATTTTTTCCGGAATGAAAACGGAATGGCTTTTCTCACCAATTGGAATTCCGAGCTCGGCAAAAAAATCAAAAGCGCCTTTGCCTAAAACATGGAACCTGGTAGAATTGTCCTTGCGGATAAACAGTCGCCCTTTTGCACCAAAATATTTTTCAAAAACCGGCTGGACAAAATCGCGATAATAATTGTATTCGTCGTTGCTCCCTGTAAATGCTATTTCATACCTCCAGCGCTTATCAAAATTAGCAAAATACTTTGAAAGACAACCGTCCCCGATTAATGTACCCGTGACCTCTGCAAGCTCTTCGGTTAAATCCATGAATGATTTTTGGCACAGGCATATATTTAGCTTTAGAGACGGCTCGGTGCCGGTGCGGATTTAGATAATGAATTTTGTGACTTTCCCACCCAAATGTTCCTCAATCAATGAAGCGAGTTCAAGCATCGCTTCGCCGAGAGAATCGTCCACGTTCAGGCTTTCAAGGTAAACTGCGGCTGTCTTTGTTTTTGGAGTTAGTTTTGTTTCGTCGCACTCGCGCCAGTTCCAGCGCCTGCACAGCACTTTCTCTGAATCGGCGTAGATTGCCTCGCCCTTCTCCGCATTCTCGGTTTCTGCCGCACCAATCTGCTTGAAATGTTCGCCGCCTTTCGCAAAGCGCAGCCTGATTCCGCCTTTCACATTGGAAAGGTCATCTGCGCCTGCAGGGAGCACATATTTAATCGAAATGCAATTGTAAAGGTCCACGAGCGGGTTTATCGAAGGCAGCTGCTCGCCTTTCAGAACCCTCTTTGCAAGAGCCTCTATCGAGGATTTGTAATGCTTGGGCTTTGCGCCGAATGCGGAGTAGGCTTCGCGCCAGGACTTGATGCCTTTGATGGCGGAGAGGTCTTTTCCGAGATACTTTTTGCGGAATTCGGCTTCTTCTGCCCGCAGCAGCGACGCAATGCCGCCGTCTTCTACGGAATTCTCCGCGCCTCCGATTACAAGCACGCCAATCCTGAGTGAAGGAAACTTTGACTTCAAATCCGGAGCGATTTCGAAATCGAGCTTCGACTTCAGTTCCTTGGGCCCGGGAAGCGTTACAACTTTCTTTTTCCGAAGTGTTTTAGAATGCAGCTCCTGCGCGAGGGCAAGCAACTTCTTTGCCCCGATGTTTTCAATGATGTGGAAAAGCCTCGGCCCGCGCTCTTTGTTGAGTATCATGAGATAGGCTGATTTGAACAGCTCGCCGATAGGAATTTTGCGGCTCTCGGCCGCGCCCTTGAATGCCTTCGCGAGGGCTTCCTCATCGGAAGAATCCTTTAATTTCGAGGCAAACTCCAGCAGCGCGTCCTTATGCGGTTCGGGCATTGTGGCGGCCGGTTCGCTCACCGAATCCTGCAGCTGGAAAAGGAACTGCTCGGGCGCGTAATTCTCGAGCCAGTTTTTCGCGCACAAAATCCTCGTGCGCAGCCTCTTTTCATCAAACGGGGTTTTCACCCCTTTCTTGAAATAATCGTAAGTTTTCTTCACATCCATTACGTTCAACTGTAGAATTGAAGTCACGTGCCTGAAACTCGGCTGTATTGGGAGGCTTTTTGGCATTTCGACAACACTGTACTCGTAAATGCTTTTTTCCTGTTCTATTGTGGATTCCTTGGAAGGCCCCTCTGCCCCGAAGTAAACCCTCTCGAGCCGGTCGAACGCCTCGTAAATCGTGATTACATCACCGTCAAAGGAAATGTCGAAGTTCTTTGAGGGAATTGGGCGCACGAAAAGGTACTTGATTATTTCAGGCTCGTAAACCTCCTTCATGCCCCGCAAATCGATTGTGTTTCCTTTCGAGCTGGACATTTTGCCCCCGCTGCCCTTGATGGCAATGAACTCGTACATTATGTGGTATGGCGGCTCGAAATTCCATGCCGCCTTGACGATTTCGTTTGCCGTGGTGTTGCTGCCTCCCTGCGATGAATGCTCCTTTCCAGAGGGTTCAAACGCCACTTTCTCATAGTGCCAGCGCATCGGCCAGTCCACGCGCCACTGGAGCTTCGCAATCCCCTTTTTCCTGAAGTCGAAGGATGCGCTGTGCCCGCACTCGCAGGAATATGAAAGGGCGTAATTGCCGTCATATCCTGTTACCGTTGTGCGGTCGGTGTTGCACTTCCCGCAGAAAACGCGCACCGGGCTCCATTTGCCCTCGAGGTCCTCGGCGCGCCACTCATCAAGAATCGCCTTGATTTTTTCCTGGTTATGCAGCGCGGTTTTTATACCTTCGGCGTATTCGCAGGCGCGGTATTTTTTCGCCTGGTGCAGGAATTTCGGGAAAATTCCCATGCCGGAAAGCTCATCCTCAACGGCTTTCTCGTTGTGCTCTGCAAAGTTCTTGTGGCAGCCGAAAGGGTCTGGCACGTCAACTATCGGCTGGCGCAGGTATTTCTCAAGCAGCTCTTTTTTCGGGAAATTTGCAGGCACCTTCCTGAAGACGTCGTAATCATCCCACGAGTAAATGAACCTCGCTTTCTTGCCGAGCTTTTCGAGGGCCTTTGCGACAAGGTGCACGGCCATTATCTCGCGGAAGTTTCCTATGTGGACAACGCCGCTGGGGGTTATGCCTGCCGCCACCGTGTATTCGGGGAGGTTGCCCTTTGCCTCGACAATCTTTTTCGCCACGCGGTCGGGCCAGTGCTCCTTCATCTGCGCCTCGCCAGCCCTGTGATTTTTGCCATCCATCAAAATCAACACACTTTCATACGCGCTTTCATCAATGCTTCTCTTTCTTTTTTGTCAACATTTAGTTCTCTTTCTTTTTCGGTCGCGTTTTTCTTTCTCTTTCCAAGAGAAAGAAAAAGGCGAGCCCAGTGGGATTTGAACCCACGACACACGGCTTAAAAGGCCGCTGCTCTACCAGGCTGAGCTATGGGCCCTCCGAGCATGCTCCTCGGAAGGGAGCGCCCTATCTTCGTTCTTGGGAACTCGATAGGCCTTGCTTCGCAAAAAACATGCAAATGGAGAATACTCTAAGAATACCGCCTGAAACACGTTTTTTAACCTTACTAGCGCGGAATCTTACATGGTTACGGAAATAGGGTCAAAAGAGGCGAAAAAACTGCTTGATTCGGGGCAGGCGGTTGCGCTGGATGTGCGGGAAAAAGAGGAAATCGAATTCACGAGCATCGGGAAGCACACCTGGATTCCGATGAATGAGCTGGCCAAAAGATTTGCGGAGCTGCCAAAAGGCAAACTGATAATAGCGGTCTGCAGGAGCGGCTCGCGCAGCGCCGCGGCAACGGAGTTCCTGAGTGGGCACGGATACGAGGCAAAAAACTTGAAGGGCGGCATTATTGCCTGGGCAAAGGAGGTTGATGCAAGGGTGAAGCCGTATGTATACAGTCGGGAGGGAGAAAAATTAAAGGTTGTCGGGATTGGATAATCGGTTTTGTTATAATTGCTTTTATCGGCATTTGTTTGGATTTTTTTGCGAACTCTTTTAACCCTTCATGCCCTGATTAAGATATGGGCAAACGCAAATTTGGCGCTTCGTTCCGGGACTTTGTTGCCAGGCTAAGGTTTCCGCGGAGCCGAAGTGGAGATGCCGCCCCTAAACAAATTCCTGTTGCCAGAAAACTTCCAAACACCAACATTATGATATTTCGAAGGGCGCCTGTTGAAGATGTAATTCGGGAGTGCCAAGCCGAACACATAAAACGACTTTTTTCAGTAGTTGGATATACTGACCATGAAATTAATGCGTTTAGGGATAGCGGGATAGAAGTCCTTCCAATAACTTACAAAAAGAACCTTATCGGGTTTGAAAGATTCTTCCGGTGGGCATCCCAGGAAAAAGCCGCGTTTGGGATACAGTGCATGGGTGGCAGGCACGCCAGCTGCCAGTACGCATCATATTTCTTAATGCGAAACGGGGTTCGCCCTGATGAAATCCGGCAAATTTTGACAAGAGCCGGAAGTGACCCGGGGGATATTGCCATGATATTGAATGATGCCTCAAAATATTTCAAAAAATATAATGCGGAGGCGCGGCTAAAGTGGTTCAAAAAATAAAAAAACTCACGCAATTCGCTTTCTGTAAGTCAGCAATCGGGATGAAGCCAGCGGAGTTGGCGAAACTTGTTTTTCCCGTGTTTTCCTGAACCTCGCTTTTCTGGCGGCTCTGATAGAAGAAGAATTGGTTGAACTGATTTTTACGGTTAGCGTTTTCACCCCTTCCGTTTTTGCGATTTTTTCCAAAGCGACTTTTGAGGCAGCCGCATACTTGTTGCCCCTGAATTTGGGCAAAATCAACGTCTCGCCAATAAACCATTCATGCGGCTTGCGAGGACTGACCATAGTGGCGCCCACCACTTCACCGGCCAAATTTTCGATTACATAAAACCTGTCGCGGGACATTTGAAGTTGTTCTATTCTGCTTATTGAAAACATTTGCGTGAATAAAGAAGGCGCCGATAAGTAAATATCAGAAATAAAGCTTGCGCTTACCCTGGCGCCGCGCGATGTTTTTTCGCCGAACGGAACAACCCTTACTGCAGGCAATTTTGGTTTTGGCATAACAAAACACTATTTTTCTGGCGAAATCTCCTTCGCCCCGCCCATGTATGGCTGGAGCGGCTTCGGCACTTTCAAAACTGAACCGTCATAATACGTTTCGGCAATCGCGCGGAGCGCCCTTGAAGTGGCGACCGCTGTGCTGTTCAGCGTGTGCACGTATTCTTTCGATCCGTCCTTTTTCCTGAATTTGATGTTAGAGCGCACCGACTGGTATGAGGTGCAGTTGCTGCAAGAAACCGCCTCGCGATACTTCTCCTCGCGGGCCATCCACACCTCCAGATCATATTTCTTTGCGGCAACGGCCCCGATGTCGCCGGTGCAGATGTTCACAACTCTGTATGCGAGCCCCAAATCCCTGAAAATGGATTCGGCATTGCCAATGAGCTCCTCGTGGAACTTCCACGAATCCTCGGGCCTGCAGAAAACGAACTGCTCGACCTTATTGAACTGGTGCACGCGGAAAAGGCCGCGCGTGTCAATGCCGTGCTTGCCGATCTCCCTTCGGAAGCACGGGGAAACGCCGGCGAGCCTGAGCGGCAGGTCCTGTTCGGCAAAAATCTCGCCTCGGTACATTGATGCCATCGGATGCTCGGAAGTCGCGATGAGATAAAGGTTCTCCGAGTCGACCTTGTACATGACGCTTTCGAAATCCGACAAATCGGTGACGCCCTCGTAGGCTTCACGATTCATCATGAGCGGGGGCAGAATAAGCGAGTAGCCCCTCGAATCAAGCCTGTCAACCGCAAAGCGGATCAGCGCCAATTCAAGGAGCGCGAACTTCCCCTTCAGGAAATAAAACCCGCTGCCTGAGATTTTTGCCGCACGGCTGAAATCCGCCCAGCCGTTCTTTTCAAGGATTTCGCCATGCGGCGCCATTTCAGGGTTTGATGTTTTTTTGCCGTATTCGCGCACGACGACATTGCCGGAGTCGCCCCTGCCCGCAGGAACGGATTCGTGCAAAATGTTGGGCAGGCGCATCAGGTACCAGTCAACTTTTTCCTTCAGCGGGGCGGCCTTTGATTCCGCCTTCTTTATTTTATCCGGCAACGCCTTGGCTTCCGCGATTTTGTGCCTGAAATCTTTTTTTTGGGACATGAGATTGTTGATTTCAGCGGTTATTTCGTTGCGCTTGGCGCGGAGGGATTCTGCCTCTTGCAGAGCGGAGCGGTGCTTCCTGTCGGCAGCAACGAGCTCGCCGACCCATTTGAGCTTTTCGGCGTCGCCGCGCCTCTTGAGGTCCTTCCGTATTTGCTCGGGGTTTTCCCGCACAATTTTCAGGTCAAGCATTGCAATCAGCGATTCGGTTGGATTTTACAGAAGACATTAAGCTGAACAAGGAATAAAAAATGGTCTAAAGGCAAAATCCTTATGCCAGCTCAAGTTGTCGTGCTCCGCTACGGCCACAGGCACGTCCGAGATTACAGGGTAACAAGCCATTGCTGCCTTGTGGCGCGCGCATTCGGGGCGAAAAAAATAGAAGTTATAGGCGAGAAGGACCCAAGCATTGAAAGGACTGTCAATGAAATGAACATGAAATGGGGGGGCGGAGCGGGCATTGAGTTCTTTGATGAATGGAAACCGAGGGTTGAGCATTACAGAAAGCTCGGGTTCACGAGCGTTCATTTGACGATGTATGGGATTCCGATACGGAAAGCGGAAAAAAACCTTGGGAAAAAGGACAAGTTGCTTGTAATTATCGGGTCCCGGAAGGTTGAGCGGGAAGTTTATGAAAAATCGGATTATAATGTTTCGGTGACACTGCAGCCACACTCCGAAATCGCGGCGCTGGCGGTGTTCCTCGACAGGATTTTTGGCGGAAAAGAGCTGGAAAAGAGGTTTGAAGGCGCCCAAATAGAAGTTGAGCCGATAAACAAAGGGAAGAGTGTAAAGAAAATTTAGCCGGCTAGCGCTTTTTAAAACAATTGAAGGGAAATGGTTTAGTATGGCGAAAATCCCCACAAAAAAAATTTACGAATTGCAGATAGCCAAGGAATTCTTGAAGGCGGCAGGAGGCCAATATGCGATTGACCTTGTCAAAATTTGCGAGGCTAAGAGGAGGCCTGTTACTGACGAGGAACTTGGGAAGAAGATGCCACTGAAAGTTACTGAAATCAGGACTATTTTGAATCGGCTCCATTACCGCGGAATAGCATGCTATCAGAAAACAAAAAACCCCAAAACAGGGTGGTATTCCTATACTTGGGAAATCAAGAATTCAAGGATAGCGGAAATACTCATAGAAACACACGCCGAGGACATAGATAAGCTAAGGAAAGAAATCGAGTTTGAAGGCACGCATGAGTTTTTCAGCGCAGGAAAGGACCTGCCAGGCTACCCGTTTGAAATAGCCGCGGAATACAATTTTAAGGACCCTGAAACCGGAAAATCGCTTGTTGCGGTTGACAACAAGAAAAGGGTAAGGGGCCTTTCCAAAAAGATAGAAACCCTGACAACGGAAATGGATGAACTTAAGAAAATGGTGTAAAAACACAAAATCTTGGACAAGGTGGTGGAGCCACTATTTTATAAAAAATAAGTAATAAAAGCCGTAAAAAGGTTGATTTTGGAAATAAAATAAAAGCGTAGGTGTTTTTGGTGAATAAAGCGCGGAAAAGCTTTTTTTGGCAAAGTAAATCTTTTATTAAAGGTATTGTGGCAGTAGATTGTTAAATTTTAAGCGGGGTGGGGCAGCCAGGAGTGCCCGCTGGGCTCATAACCCAGAGGTCAAAGGTTCAAATCCTTTCCCCGCTATTTACATTTTAAATTCGGCAAAAAACGAAATTTTCCTGATTTTTCTTTGAATTAACTACACTTATTCAATTTGTTAAAATAATTCTTTGCCATGAAAAAGTACGCACTTTAAACTAAAAGCCCCGAAATTCTTTGGAAAATCACCTTACAACCTAAAATCGAAATTCAGGCCGGCGCCAAATGCACGGAAAATTAGTTAATTGATTTTAGAAAGGATTTAAAGTGATTTAAAATTAACTCACAAACATTTTCCAAAATCTAAAATTAGTTTGTGGTAACAAACCACCCTATAAATCACACTCACTTTTATTGCTGAATTTTCTAATTCTCACCATTAACCGTAGTAATTTTAAAATTTCTCTTTGTTTGTTCGTCAAAAAACTGAAAATTACTAGTAATTACCCTCAGTTTTCTACATTACTATAACTAAACATAGTAAATACGCACATCACGATAATTATTTAAACTTCAAAAGAGTAATTACTTCTAATGTTTTTGATAGATTTTTTCAAAAAAATCCTTTCTGGTGTGGCGTTTGGTCGTGAAAGTGATTTTCAAAAACAAAAAAGTGAAAGCATTTACGGCGTAAACCCCGAAATTGAGGAAATCCACAGCATTTGGGATTATATAAAACTTAACGAAAACACACAGGCCGCGCATATTGCAGCAACATTGGGCTTTGACGAATGGATTTCAATGGATGAAATCTTGAGAAGGATTCGTGAGCTTTTTGGGATGGGCTACAAAAATGATAGGAGCCTTTATCCGTATATCAAGACTTTGGTGGATGTTGGCTTGATAGAAACGTCGAGTGTCGGCGGCAAGAAGAAATGGAGAAAGAAGGATGTTTTGATAAAAATCCGCACGAAAAAAGAGAAGGAAACGGAAAAGGCGACTGCGGTTGCAACCCAGTAATTTGGGGGAAAGAGAAACTGAAAAACGCGCAATCAGGATTTTAACTGCCTGTAGCTTTCAAAAAATTTCCTTAACCCGTTGTCTTTTTGGTAAATTTCCTTGAACCAAGGGCTTGAAACAACCTTTTCTGCCTCGGAGAGCGCGGCCTTGACCTTGTCTTGTGTGGGCTGGTCTCCACGACCCGCCTTTTCAGCGAGCATCAAAAGATCGGGAACTGATACATCGTCGTAGCCTTTCTGGAAAAGCCTCCCAATAAGCTCCTTCAAAGCGGTTATCACCTGAGACTCTTCAAGGTTTTTTTCATCCATGTAAAAAACCGCCTTCCAGTTGCCTTTTGTCTTCCAATAATGCGTCGGGTTTTTCCCGGTTTTGAAAAAAGTGTCAAGGGGAGCAAAGGATTTTGGCGGGATAATTACACAGTTCTTGCCTGGCCTAATGTAAGCGATGTCTGAAAGGATGCCCCTCCGGTGGTATTTATAGGTTTTCCCGTTTGATTTTGTGACGTTTTGCGTGTAACCGTAAAGCGCGCGAAAAAGTTTTTGGTAAGTGTAGGATGAGTGTTTCGTGCTTTCCGGAATTATGAATTTGTATTGAATAAAATGGCCGCTATACGTACTGACACCCCACACTTCCACTAATGTTATATATTAAGTCTTATAAATGCCTTATGTATAAGGATAAGACATAATCTTCTTGTGTTGTTTTTTGAAAAACTATTAAAGAAGGCGAAACGCCCCACATTCAATATCTTCTAATGCCGTGTCTTGGCGCCAGCGCGGGCGCCGGCTCATCCTCAACCACTTTCGAGGAGTTGCCAACAACCAAAAAATCCTTGGCAGCAATTACCCTGTTATAAGGGATGCTTTTTTCGCTGATTATCTTCTTGGCTTCCTGTTTTGTGCGCGCCTTCAGGGCCTCGGTTGTAATGGTCTCAATCCTCCCTTTTTCAAGGTTTATCACGAGATCAAAGACCTTGCCCTTGTGCTCGCCATTCACAGTGACTATATCCATGCCGAACAGTTTTGAAAGTCTTGTTGTCATCCTTAATTCCTCCAAAAAAGAATTTAGAATAGATAAATGGCACCACATATATAAATGTTCTGTCGCAGGCGCGGAAAACGCGCGACGGGAGAAAAAATTTTTTAAATACCCAAGCCGCGCGCGGATTGGTTCCAGTAATGCAACAATTCATGGCCGGTAAAACCAACCACATACACTACTACATAACAGTTTTGTTTTTGCGGGAAACGCCTTCAACACAGGAGAAAGGCGCTTCTCTAACGTTTTCAGCGATTCAACAGCAAAACTGACGCCTAACGGAACCGGCATCCCCCTGTGCAGGTTATCCACATTACCGGAACAACAGGGTCACAGGTTATCCACATTACCGGAACAACAGGGTCACAGGCTATCCACATTGCCGGAACAACAGGGTCATAGGTTGTCCAAAGGGCTCTCAACCTTCTTCAGCTGCT
>CAYJRH010000004.1:0-1531 GCA_964372565.1 uncultured archaeon | reverse complement strand
CCGGAACAACAGGGTCATAGGTTGTCCAAAGGGCTCTCAACCTTCTTCAGCTGCTCGGTTGAAACATGCGTGTAAACTTGGGTTGTGTTGAGGTTGCTGTGGCCCAAAAGCTCCTGGATGTTCCTTATGTTTACTCCTGCTTCAAGGAGGTGGGTGGCGAAGCTATGCCTGAGGCTATGTGGCGTTACCTCTTTTTGTATGCCTGCCCGCTTCGCGGCAATCCTCACGAGGCGCTGAACAGTGTCAGGGGAAATCCGCTTGCCGTTCTTTTTTGAGAATAGGAAAACGCTCTTCACTTTCTTCCTGTCAAGGTATTTCCTGGCGAGCTTGCACCAGTTCTTTGAAAGGATAATGATACGGTCCTTTGCGCCTTTTCCTAATTTGACTTTTCCGATTCGTTCCTTGAGATTCACGTCATCCGCTTTCATGTTTACGGCTTCGCTTACGCGCACACCGCTTGAATAAATGAATTGGAGAAGGAGGCGATTCCTCCCGAGCTTGACCGCCTTAAGCAAATCCCTCACTTCGTCCTTTGTCAGCACAACAGGAAGGGTTTTGGCTTTTTTCGGGATTTTGATTTCATCCATTGTATGGAGTTTGAGGCAATTCTTGAAAAAGGAGGAAAGGGCCGAGTGCACGAGCCCGATTGTGGCGTTCGAGAGGCCGCGCTCTTTCATCTTGGCGAGAAACGAGACAATGTCGCCCCGTTCAATCTTGGAGGGTTCTTTATTCGCAAATTCAAGTACATCCTCGACATAGAGCGTGTACATTTTGATTGTGCGGGGGCTCAGGCCTGCTATCAGGAGCTCCTGCCTGAAATTTACAACGTATTGCTTCAGCGCCGCGTCCATGGCATGATTAGTGTTTTGCCGTATAAAAATTTATGGCGTGCTGAGATTATTTTGGGGTTGGCGAAGCCCTATTTTTTTCAAGGTTTCCTTGAAACCGAATCGCGCTTAGGCTTTCTGCGTGGGTAAGTCCGCGGAACCCCGGTGCGCCTCTGCGGGTCCAAAATTTTTCGAGGGCGTCTTTAAGGGTAATCACCTCACCTTCTCTTGCGGCCAAGGCGACATTATTACGTGCAAGTTCCAATATTTTTTGTGGAGTCATTTCAAATATCCATGCTATATTTATCGGGCGGCCATTGAAACCCATCGGGTGAGCCCTAAGTAGAGGCCCCCGAACCTGTTCGATAAAGGTTTGATAAGTTACTTTTCTAGGCCAATTAAAATCCACGTTTGCTTTAAGAAATCTCATTGCCGTTTGGGTGGCTATTTCATTTTCCGGAAGCTGGCGTAAATTTGCCCATGTGAGTGCTGGGCCCTGGATATAACGCCGACTTTTTTGTTCAGGCGGTAAATGCCTTGGGTTAACGGCACCAAGAATCTCACCAAGCGGCTTCCATGCATCAGCGCTTTGCCCCCCACTAGCCCTAAATTCACGTTGCTTTCTTCTCACTATCTGCCTTTTTATCCCGCCTGTCATTATAATAGTAATCAGTGACGTGCAATTTAATTGTTTGGTCAACAGG
>CAYJRH010000003.1:30438-36169 GCA_964372565.1 uncultured archaeon | reverse complement strand
ACTCGGAGTGGACAGCCCTGACGCTATTTGCTGAACATGATTTCTTATGGCTTATCCAACTGATGAAATCAGGTTCTTGACGTTTACCTGTGAAAGTGATTCCGCGGGTATGCGCTTGCTCACATCAAGCAGTTCAATGCCGAGGACATTCCCGTTCTTGTCCAAATCGATGATTGTGTACGCGTCTATCTTCCTGTTCTTCGCGAACTCGCCCTTCCTGAATGCGATGTACATCGCATCGGCTCCCCTGTCGTAGCTTATGTCCATGCAATCAAATCCAATACGCCGTAATTACTTTAAACAATCGGTAGCCTCTTCGCATACCACTTCCAGCTTTCCTGAACGGAATTGCCTCTGGCAATACCTTTTTCGCCCTATTTTGGAGGCATATCCCATCCCTCAGCGCTTGTACCATTTCTCGTACTGCTTGTGGCTCCCCACAAAAATGACTCTTCGTGTAGTTGGCGAAACCTGCTCAAAGCATATCCGATGCTGACCGGATTCTTCCACAAAGAATGGCTCGCCGTACCGGAGGTGCCTTGGATTCGGTGCCGTTTTTACCTGCTGGATTTTCTTCCAGATTTTTTGCTTTAACGAATTGTCAAATTTAGAGAAGTGCCTGTCCCAATCATCAGCGTAAGTGAGTTCGAACAAACAAATCACTTAAAGCCGTATTTCGCCTTTACCTGCGCTTCAGTGAACACTTTGCGCTTGCCGTGCCTAATTTCCTCCGATATTTCCCTCATTTTCCTGACCACAAGCTCATCCTCAATATCCCTCGCATTCTTGAACAGCTTGTGCTTTGCGGCAAGCTCCAGGACCCCGGCCCTGATTACTTCGCTCCTTGTTTTGTAAAAACCGTTTTTTGTCAGCTTCTCGACAATGAGTTCCTGCGCGCCTTCCATACGCACCAAAGTTTCGCCCATGAAACCACCTAGAAATATACCTATCAAATTGATATATATTAATATGCCCATTACGGATTTGCGGCCGTGCGGTTAAAGGGCAATGCAAGACTATGGGGAAAACGCGCCTTTGCAGATACCTTTAAATGCAGGTTCACGAATACAATATATTAACGAAATAACGGAACATAAAGAAGCATATGTGGTTTAATGGCTGGCCAGAACCTCCTTGCGGATTTTTACACGGGATTGGAGAACGGCTACTACTCTGCAATGGATTGGCTGCAGGAAAAGGGCGTTCCTGTTTACGGCGTTATTGATGCAATCGAGGGCGCGAACATGCCTTCATTCCCCATTGCGATAATACTTGTTCTCCTTGCCCTTTACGGAATTTTCCTTTTGGCCGGCGGCGCACTGGGCGGGTCGGCGCTTACAGTAACCGTGCTTGATGCGGACAACAGCCCCGTGCAGGGCGCGGCGGTTTCGGCTTCACTGGATGGCAAAATCCTTGATTCGCAGGCCACGGATTCCAAAGGAATGGCATTATTGAAAATCCCGCAGAATTCCAATGTGCAGCTCAAGGCCTCGCGGCAGGGGTACAAGGACTCGGCCTCGGATTTCCTTGCGCAGAGGGGAGAGGAAACAAAAACTATTGTCCTCGGGCCAGAAGTCGCGATGATTACAAAAACAATCACTTTCATGCAGGCGGGCACCTCGAGGCTCCTTGACGAGCCGATTACGGTTGAGTTCTCGTGCAGCGGGAATTCCTTTTACGAGACAAAGACAGTGCAGGGCGGAATGATTGATTTGGAGCTTGAGAGCGACTGCGATACTCTCTCGGCGCGCCCGGGCGTTGGATACGGCATTCCTGATTCAACGGTTTCGTTCGCGTCTGATGGCGCGTTCAGCTTCGACGTGGAGAAGGCGCCGCAGGGGAAGGGCGGCGCGATTGTAACCGTTTCTGATTCCGGGGGCAGCACGGTTGCGGGGGTTGACGCCACGCTCTGGACTGTCACGCAGGACAACGTGCAGGGCGCTTCCTTCGAGACAAAGCAGACCGCCGCGAGCGGCAGCGCGGTTTTCAACGGCGTCCCGAGCGGAAGGTATTACATTGTCGCATATGACAGGAGCGGCACATTCTCCGAGTTTGACGGCCTGAAGGCGGGCGCTGTGCAGGACATCCGGCAAAACGAAACGACTTCATTCGCGGTTGTGCTCGGCAAGAACGTTGCGGGGAAAATCAAGGCCATTGTGAAGGACAGGGCCACGGGCGATGCGGTTGCGGGCGCCGCGGTGAAGCTGCTCAAGGGGCAGAGTGAAATCACAAGCCAGCAGACCAACGGCGAGGGCAGGGTCGAGCTTTCCGTGGGCGAGGACATCACTTACACAATCACTGTTGACAAGGCCGGGTATTTGCTTGGAAGTGTGCAGGCGAGGCCATCCGCGGATTTCACGCAAATCGAGATTGAGCAGGCGACCGCCGAGAACAGCGAGAGCCTGCTTGTGACAGTTGTTGATGAGAGCGGCAGGCCCATTGAGAACGTGAGGATGAGGCTCAAGCTCAACTCTGATGGAAGCCAGGTCGGCGCGGAAATTGTAACGGGCCTTGACGGCCGCGGGCTGTTCGAGCGCGTCGGGGGGGACACTTATTATGTGTACGCGGTGAAGCCCGGTTATGGCGAAAAAACCAGCGACCCCGTTGTTGTGAGCAACAGGCAGCAGAACGTGCTCAAGCTCAAAATCCCCATCGGAAGCGGGAAACTCCATGCCAGCGTGATTGATGAACAGGGCAAGGCGGTTGCGGGGGCTTCATTGAAAATTGTTGACTCGAGGTCGTTCCAGGCGCTGCAGGACGCAACATCGGATTCTGACGGCAAGAGGGAATTCACGCTCAGGGCGGACAAGAGCGCGTTCATCGTTGTTTCGGCAAACGGGTATGTGGCCACAACAACCGTGCCTGCGCAGATGCAGAAGGATGTTGCGGTTGAGAAGCAGGTGGTTTTGGTGAAGGCGGTTCAGGCATTTGCGGTTGAGCCGGCGGGAATTTACCTTGGCGACGAAAGCGTCTCTGACAGCGACGGCGCGCTCAGCGCAGGGCAGAAATACACCGCAAGGTTCAGGGTAATGGTGCCGAAGGGGGCCTCTCTGGATGAGGCCGGGCTGCACATAAGGACGGGCGGCGAGCAGGCGGGCTCGCTGGACAAGGACGCGCTTTACATAACCGAGGTGCGCGCCGCGTACAACGCGCTTGTTGAATCCACAACTTATTCGCCCCCGACAGGGCAGGCAACGGATTTGCAGCACCAGACAAGCGGCAGCGCAAAGTGGGCGAACATTGTTTTCAAGAAAGCGACAGGCGGGGTTTATGAGGCTGAAGCGGATGTGCAGGTGCGCGAGGAAGCCAAGGTCGGCACGCTCCTTGAAATCTGGTACAGGGGATGGGCGAGGAGCGGCGGTTATTTGAGGGCGCCGGGAGATGCCGTTCTTGGAACCTCCGACAGCGTTCCGCAGAAACAAGGGCTGTACGCGAACGCGCTCAAGCTCAATTACAGCATCGGCCCGAGTTCATTGTGCGGCGATGATTTCTGCGCGCGCTACCTGATTGAGGATTTGCGCGAGGGCCTCACTTCAAGCGTAATCGACAGTTATAGCGGGCAGGTTTCGGGCAAATACAGGCTCATGTTCGAGATTTCGGGCAAATCAAAATCGCCTTTCGGCGCCTCGCAGCTATTGATAAGGGACAAGACGAGCAGCATCGCAATCGCCTCATATAAAGTCAGGACAGCACTCGGCGAGGAGCGCACTGGAACCAATTCCGCGTCGCAGGTTTCGGTTGCGGTCGGCGACATTTCCGGCAACTCTGTCGTGGGCGGCGAAATTGTTTTCGACGCGAGGAAAGAGGGAACGGTTCCTGTCGAGCTGTCAATTGTTTCGGGAAGCGGCAGCGCAAGCGTGGTTTACAGCAAGACGATTTACGTGAAGATACTGCCCGCGCGAAAAATGAACATTGACATTGTGCCGAAAATACTGGTGCCATTGGTGAACAACAACATCCTTGTGCATGTTACAGATGGGGATGACGCGGTTTCAAACGCGAAAATCGGCGTGAAGAAGGACGGCGAGGCAATCGCTTCGGGGGAAACGGACATTGACGGCGTGTTCGCATATGCCTTGAGCTCGCCTTCTGAGGGGAGCAGGATAGGGTTTGCCGCCGAGAAGCAGGGGTATGCGCCAACAGAGATTGAAACCAAGGTAACTGGCAACATCCTCTCTTCTGACCCGAAGACAATAAAATTCACGGTGAACATCGGCGGAAAGGACTTCAGGAACTTCTCTGCAATGCTCTTGAACTACTCGCAGGTGCCGCTCGAAATCGAGAAGATTTCCGCGGGAAAGGAATTCAACGGTTATGCCAATTTCTCATTCGACAGCCAGCTTGAGGGAACAGTGCTTGAGCCGGATTCGAACGCGCCGCTCACGGGAACGCTTACTCTCGGGAACAGGGGAAGCTCGATAACCAGGCCCACAAAAGTCCTCGGGGCAATCAGCATCCTTGTCTCGAACGCGAACTTCAGGCAGAAGTGGCTTGCGTCGATACCGCTCGAGCTCGGCATAGGGTTTGGGGATGAGGTTGATGACACAGAGTGCTTCGCTGCCGGCCCCACGGAGTGGAAAATCGTCGGCGGCACAAAGGAAACAAAGAGGCTTGTTGTGAGCATAGGCAACACCTGCTCGGTCAACGGCGAGGCCGTGAATTTGAGGAACCTCTCGGCAAGGATAGTGCCGGGCTCTGACCAGGTGCCGGGAAGGGTGCAGGCTTCGGCGTCGCTCGAGGGCGCGAAACAAACGGAGCTCGGGACAACATTCAGGGCGATTGCGGATACCTTTGTGCAGGGCGAGGACGGCACTGTCACGCTCACTTTCCTGCCGGAGGATGTTTCAGGAGCCTCTTCAAAATCGAAGATTGAGCTGCAGGCGACCCACCTAACCTCAACAGGCAGCCAGAAGATGACGAGGAAGATTGACGTAACGGTGAGCCTGAGCGACATTGCCCAGTGCCTCCAGATTTTGCCCGAGAAGGAACTCACCGTGCAGAGCTGCCCGTACAACACGGGTTACGGCAATTACGGGAGCAGGTTCTCGCAATATGGCAACTCGCAGTACTCGCAATACGACCCTTACGCCTCGAGATACGGGTACGGCAACGGAATGCCTCCATACCTCGGCAGCAGCATTGGCAACAATGTCATCGGCGACAGCTATTACGATTACAGGGGCGCGGGCGCGTACTACAACACGTCATACCCGAACAGCCGCTATGGCTCGCCTTATTTCCCTTCTGAAGGGATAAACTCCTCTAACAACAGCAGCTGGGGCTGCGGGGGCGGCAGCATCACCGTGAAGAACACCTGCCCCTCGCCAATCGAGATTACATTCGAACCTGCAGCGGGAGTCAATGTGAAGGAAAAGAGCGTCAAAATCGCGCCGGAATCGCAGGCAAATGTCGGCATAGAGCCGACAAACTTCTTCGGGCGCTATGCGGTCGGCGTCCAGGCGCGCATCTCTGAAAGCGGCCAGAAGCCTGTGGGCGTGAAAACCGTTTATGTGAATGTCACGAATGAGTGGGCGAAGAATTACCGCGACTGCATTTCAATCAGCCCATCGGGAACGCTTGATTTCAGCAGCTTCCTGCCGAGGCCGATAACGCTTTCAGTGATAAACACGTGCTATGACCAGGGCGTTGTGCTGGACGGGAGCAACCAGACAATACAGTTCCTGAACTCTTACATAGGGAACCCGGCGTCTCCAATCGGGCCGGGGCTTGG
>CAYJRH010000003.1:21578-30338 GCA_964372565.1 uncultured archaeon | reverse complement strand
CGGGCCGGGGCTTGGGGCTGGGTACAGCCCGTACGGCTCTCCGCACGGGCCGGGGTTCGGGTTAGGGTATAACACGCCCGCAGTGAGCGGCCTGCCTGCAACCGGCGCTCCGGGCTACGGTTCCGGCTACGGCTCGGGCTACGGCCTTGACACGCCTTTGAACATGGTGCAGAGCTGGGCGTTCAAGGACGAGGTAATCACCCCTGTTGCGAACGGAAAGGTGAAGCAAATTGTTTACTTCGAGGTTGTGAAGAACTTCCCGGCTTACCAAGGCAGAGCGCCTACAGTGGATTTCTTCAACAGCAACATCTACGCCGACATAGGCAACATGAGGTACACGCTCGCGCGAGGCTATTACACTGTTTCTGGAAGGACAATGATTTTGGTCAGGTTCTCGACCCCGGGCGGGGGCTACAGGGAAACGACTTTCCCGGTAACGATAATGGATTACTGGGCGCTGCTGCAGAGCGTGGAAGGCATTGCGAAGCAAATCAGGACTTACGGGGATCCGGGCATTACACCGGAAAAATGCGTGAAAGACGAAGCCCTCGACTTTTCAGAGCTCGGCCCGCGGCTTGTGAACGGCTCTTACAGCACAGCTGAAAACCCGAAGGGCCCGCTCTTCAAAATCAGCGACCAGGGCGGATGCGGCTCCACGGACAAGATACAGCTTGACACAACGGAATTCACGGACAGGAGCGGCCTGAAGGTGAAGCTTGCGACTGACGGCCACGAGATTACGGTTTCATTCGATGACAGCGCAAAGAAATGGAACGGCGGGCAGGCGGACATACAGAAAGAGATAAGTGGAAGGATTACAAGGGTCAGCCCGGCCAGGACAGTCCTGCACAATTTCAAGCTCCACATCAAAGTCGCTGCGAAGGAAGGCCAGGGCGGGGGAGGCGGCGGAGGTGGAAGCCTTGTCGGACTGCCGTATGATTACGCGTGCAAAGACACTGGCCAGCCGGATGCGCCAAGAACAGGATTGGCCGCGTACCAGGATTACGGGTTCCAGCACTTCAGCTTCGACTGGCGCGACACCGGAAAAGAGGAATCGGGTGTGCAGAAGGACTCGTGCGATTCATATGACGCGAAGCTCGACAGGGCCAAGAGCCTGAAAACGGATGCTCCATGGTTCTGCGACGCTACTCAGGCGACAATAGCGCTGTCGAAGAAGCTCGAGGAAATCAGGAAGGTCACTTCGGCAATAAATGGCGATGGCGCATGCAACAAGCCGGCAACCAACGGGTTTGAATGCGCCGGCGAAAAGAAAGCAAGCGAGCTGTTCCGCTATGCTTTGCCCCAGGATGCCCAGGGAAGGTTCCTCGCAGCGGACAAGAAGGCGCTCAACCTTGCCGACGCCTTGGGGGCGGATGTGAAGGACATCACCGACACGATTGCCAGCCTGAAGAACCAGGCGGAGCGCGGCGCGCAGGACGAATCCAAAGGGGGAGATGCCGCTTCGGTCAATGCGGCAATCCGCAGGAACGGGAAGATAATCATAACCAAGCTGAAGCAGATTCTCCAGAATGATAAATACAGGGGGACGGATGTGCTGCTTGAATACAACTACGGCAACAGCCTGCAGTACATTGACGCTTCTGATTACCAGGCCAAGAAGGATGAATGCGCGGCAACACCGGCAAACTGCAAATTCGCGGCCAACGCAGACGATAACCTGAAAGTCCTCCAAAGCATGGCAAACGGAACATGGAAACTTGTCGCATACAACCGCGCCGACCTGGGCCAAGAGATGAAGAAGCTTATCATGCAGAACGCAAAATGGGAAATCGGGAAAACGCCTGAGCTTGCCGCCAAATACGCGAACTTCTACGAGTTCTACAGGGCAGACATCAACGCCTCGATGCTCCTCATCAGCGACAAATATAATGATGAATTTATCAGGATTGCGAACAGCGAGAAGCTGCCGCTCGTGAAGTCGAGGCTCGGGGACGCGAAGCTTTCGTTCAGCGGGGCGGAAAAGGAAAAGGCAATCGAGGCGGGCGAGTATAATGTCACGGTTGATTATGCGTGGGAAACGAAGGCCGCGCAGGTGAAGCTTGCGCTCGGCAGGCCGCTCGCGAAGATTGACTCGGAGAACAAAACTACTTACGCCAAGAACCCGCTGTTCAGCATGCCTATCGACGCGCCGCTTGATTGGGGCACGGGCTTCAGCGGAACAAGCGGCGACAGCCAGATGTACTTCAATTACTACGACACGGCCGTAATAACAAATAACCCGGTAACATCCGCAAAATCGGCCTCGGGCGCCGCGTTCAGCTACGGCGACAAGTACGCCGACACAAAGGACGGCAGGATGCTCACGCTCTCGAAGGACAACATCAGGTTCTCGCCTTCGGTGCCGGCAAAGGTTGACGCACTCGTGCACAAGTCAGGGAACAATCCTGCGGGATTCCTGCTTTCATTCAAGACCAAATCCGGCAGCGTTTCGGGAACCGCCCCGCTTGATGACAGGGCTTGGTATGTGACGAGCGCAGGCCTGGGCACAGCGGAAGGCAGCGCAGTGAAGGCTCAGGTTTCAAAAGCGGATGCGCTCTGCGGGCCCGGGCAGTCCACAGGGAACCAGAATGATTACTATGGAATTGTGTTCAGTTCCTCAGCGCAGGGCTCGCAGGCCGAGCTCAGCACACTGATATACCCGCCGCTTGCCGGCCAGTCCTCAATAGTAAGGGAGTGCATGCAGGACACAAGCACAAAGCTGGGAGTGAAGTTCCCCAGCACGAACGAAGCCGGTGGAACGCTGTCATACAGCGGCTCGAACAGCCTTGTGGTCTCGGGCGGGTCGCAGGAAAGCCTATTCAAGGATTTCACTTTGAAGAAAATCCTCGACCTTGTGAAGAGCCCGCAAAAGAGCGGAAAGGCCTGCGTGAAGCCCGCAGCGGATGGGAGCGGCAGGATTGAATTCTACTGGAATGATGCACAGCTACTCGGCGTGAATCCATGAGCGAAACAAGCGGCAGCGCTGTTCTCGGGGCGGCAATGTACGCCCTCGGGGTTGTGCTATCGGCGGCATTTCTTGGCCCGGATACTTCTTCTGCGATTTTCCATCCTGCGCTCGAGTTGGTTGTGGTTTCCCTCGCGGTGCTCGTGCTCGCGCCGATGTATTATGGCAGGGTTTCTTATCTCCTGTTGCTTATTGTGGGAGCCGCGTTCGCCGCGTATGTGCAGCAGAAGCCCATTTTTGTGGTTGCGGCGGCAGCACCGCTCATTTACGCGATGAAGGTCGGCGCAGGCCTCGGGGTGAACGCCTACGAGGATTTGAAGGGGAAGAAGAACCTCTTTGAGGACAAGGGCAGGTATTTCGCGCACGCGGCCTGGATAATCATTGCCTCTGCGGCAATCGGGTATTTCCTCGCGGATGTGAATGTGTCTGCATGGCTGCCGCAGGCTTCAATCATTGACGGCATTATTGCCGATGTCAATTGGGTCCTGAGCAATGTCGTGATTGAGTAAGGCGGACAGCAGCCATTCCTGTGGGTTGCATGGGCCCTTGATTCCTGACTCGTTGACGCGAGAATAAACTTATAAAGCCGTAAAACGTTAGATATTATTACGGTTAACCGGTGATTCTTTGGGCATCCTAGACGGAGTTCGGGATTTTTACAACGGGCTTGAGGCTGCTTATTACGACTTCCTTGACGGAGTCAACACGCACATTCCTGTTTATGGGGCAATTGACCCGATTGACAAGGTTGTGCCGAGCTTTGCCCTCTTCATAGGGCTGTTTGCCCTGCTGGTTGTCATGATATTTGGCGGCCTTGCAGGGGTTATTCCGCTTGGGAACGACTCGCTCAGCGTTTCCGTGCAGGGCGATGACGGTTCGCCTGTTGCCGGCGCAGGGGTGGCGTTTTCCTCTGGGGGCAAGGAGCTGCTCAGGGCGCAGACCGATGCCCTAGGAATGGCAAAACTTTTTGGTGTAAAAGAGGAGCAATCAATTGACGTGGTTGCCGAAAAGCGGGGTTACCTCTCCGCCAGCAAAACCGTGATTGTTTCAGGGCTGCCCGCAACCGCAATGCTGCTCCTCGAGAAGGAATCCGAGGGCTCGGCCACGCGCACGATAAGGCTGCTTGATGGGCTCGGCCAGCCGGCTTCGGGCTCGTTCACAATAAGGTTCAAATGCTCAAACCCGTACGCGCCGGCGATTCCGGATGTGGAGCTGGCTCCCTCTGACAGGGGCGTTGCGCAGGCCAGCGTGCCCAACAACTGCGGAAGGCTCACTGCGGACGTGCTCAACGGCAACAGCCACAAGGAGCAGTACGGCTATTCGATAACCGGCGACGACCAATCCATTTACCTCGAGGCGGTTGAAACCGAGAATTCTGTCCTGACAATAAACGTTGCCGATGCGCAGGGGAAGCCGCTTAACGGCGTGGAGGTTTCGCTCTACAAGTACTCCGAATTGCTGAGCGACCCGAATGTCGGGCCGATTGATGTCGCATACACTTCGGGAGGGCAGGTTGTTTTCACCAAGGCCGCGGGCCAGTACATTGCAAAGGCGTATGATGCTTCAGGAAGCTTCGGCGGCGCGACCTCGCAGAAAATCACCGTGCAGGCGGGGGGCAGCGGAAGCGCGACCCTCACGCTCTCGGAAGAGATTAAAGGCAAGGTAATGGCAAAGGCAACGGACAAAACCAGCGGCGCCGCGATTCCGAACGCGACTTTCAGGCTGTTCTACTCCGCCGCATCGCTCGGCACTTCGGAAATCGCGAACGCCAAAACCGGGGCGGACGGGATTGCAGGCATCAACGTGAGCAGGGATGTCGAGTTCAAGGCGGTTGTTTCCGCTGACGGCTACCAGGCATTGAATGTGGGCGGCCTGCGCATCTCGGCAACGGCGACAACAGTGCAGCTCTCGAAATGCACTCCGAGCACCTGCGGAAGCCTTGTTGTGAAAGTTGTTGACCAGGGCGGAAGCCCGATTGACAACTCAACCGTAGTGCTTTACAACGCCTCTACGAATTTCATTGCAGGCTACCCCAACAGGGCGGCGGACATCAACGGAACAGCCAAGTTCTTCGGCGTTAGCAACGGCAACTATTACGCGTTCGCGTTCAAGGAAGGCTACTCGGGGAGGAGCGACGCGCAGTACTTCACTTCCTCGCTCAGCGACAGCGGCGCAGCTACGCTCACGGTCACAATGAACGTGCCGGACGGCGAGGTGCAGGTGAGCGTCAAGGATGCTGACGCAAGGCCTGTTCCGTTTGCGGCGATAAGCCTGTTCGATGCGAGGACCAACGCGCTCATAGGGAAGGACCTCACAGATTCCAACGGGATGAAGTCTTTCACGCTCAAGGCGAACAGGAAGGTTTATGCGGTTGTGTCCAAGCAGGATGAGCAGGTGTTCGCCAATTACACCACGGCGAAGAAGCCCGTGGTTGCGGCGACTGCCCAGCAGTTCAATGCCGTGCTCGAAAAGCCCAGCCTCAAAAAGAGCGTTGAAATGGAGTCGCTCGGCCTTTACAGCGCGGACGGCAAGAAGGCAGGAAACCTGAAGGCAGGGGAAACCTACACCGCGCGGTTCAGGGTGCGCGTGCCGGAAGAGCTTGATTATGAAACAATGGGGGTGCATCTCCGCACAGGCACGGATGTCCTCATGGAGAAGGACCCGATGGCAATCGGGCAAGCTAACGCCCCGCGCACCTCGCA
Organism: uncultured archaeon; assembly: GCA_964372565.1. Taxonomy (GTDB): domain Archaea; phylum Iainarchaeota; class Iainarchaeia; order Iainarchaeales; family Iainarchaeaceae; genus UBA10205. The sequence continues at coordinate 24,671 of CAYJRH010000003.1, read as the reverse complement.
AATCAGGGCAACGCGCTTCGAGGCCGAGGAATCGGGCATTGAAGAGGACGAGTATGATGTCACGGTAGGAGACGCGAAGTGGGTGAACCTCGAGTGGCGCGCCCCAAAAGCGGGCGTGTACGAGGCTGAGGCCGAGGTCAAGGTGAGGAATTCCGCGTCGATTGGCGACAAGTTGCCGGTGTATTACAGGGCGTGGGGGGTTTACGATGACGGCAAGCGCGACCGCTTCCCTGTCGACGACACTGTAACCGAAGAGCTCTACAGCAACACAAAATCCGACATTTACCAGGTAGGGGTAGTGACTTTGTGCGACGAGAGCTACTGCTTCACTTCAACCATAACGGATGAGAAGAACAACCTCATTGAATCCGTGCAGGACACTTACAACGCGGGCGTGTTCAACCCCTACAAAATCCAGTTCGTGCTCCAGAACAACTCGGAAACAAGGATACACAACAGCGCGGATTTGCGCATCAAGAACGCGGATGAGAGCATAAAATTCTTTGATTACACGGTAACGGACGCGGAAACAAGGCCGACAAGCGGCACATTGAACGGCTACGAGTTCCCGCGCTTCGATGTGGGTGATTTGAGGCCCAAGGGCTCGGTGAGGCTCGAGGCAGAGTTCACGCCCCAGAGGGCAGTGAACGGCATAGTGAACATCAGGCTTGTGTCGGACCGGGAAATAGTGTTTGAAAAGAGCCTCACAATACTTGTTGCGGGCCAGAAGGAGCTCGATGCGGTTGTTTCGCCGCAGGTTTACCTCTCAGGGGTGCAGAACGACATCAATGTGCTGGTAACGGACAAGGCAAACGGGGTTGAGGTCGAGGGCGCGGTTGTGCGCGTAAAGGACAAGCGCAAGAACGTGCTCGATTATTCGGTTACAGCAAAGGACGGCACTGCGGTGCTGACGCTGCCGGGGCAGAAACCGGGGGAAACCCTCTACCTTGAGATACAGATGGCGGATTACAACACGAAAGTGCTCGAGCTCAAAGTGAGCGACCGGCTCCTCACAATAGCGCCATCGCAGCTCGGGGTCGCGCTCAACACAAAGAACAAGCACCAGAGCGAGGACAAAATATCTGTCAGCAACACCGCGCCTTACGATTTGACGGTAAAGAGCGTGGGCCTGGGCGGAACGTTCAGGAAACTGCTCGACACCGCGAAAATCAGGAACTGGCTGGAAACTTCCTACAAAGGCATGGTGATAAAGGCGAATGACAAGAAGGAAATCTCGCTCAAAACATTCCTCTCGCAGGACGCGCTCGCGCTCACAAAGAGGGAAAGCATTGACGCCGAGCTCACGATAGTTGCGGGCCAGTTCGGGCAGGAGTGGGTTTTCAAGGTGCCCGTAAAAATTGCGGTTGGGCTGGGGGATGAAGTTGATGACCCCGCGTGCCTGAGCGTTTCGAAGAGCGAGTGGATTGCAAGCACCTCGGGAACGCCAAAAAGGGTAGAGTTCCAGATTGCGAACAACTGCACAGTGGGAAGGAAGCCTGTCGCGCTCCAGAGCCTCGAGGCGAAGGTCAGCTGGAAATCGAACGAACTCGGCGAGTACTCGCTCAACATAGGGCCTGACCAAGTAGTGCTGAGGCCTGGATATTACAGGATACTCCTCGGAACGCTCAAGGCGGAGCAGTCGCTTACTGGGATTCTTACTTTCACGCCTTACGGCGGGGTCAATGGCACGGGCGAAGCGGATGTCGTGATACAGGCAACCAACCCGCTCGAGAGCGAGGACCAGATTTTGCAGAACACGATAAAAACTAAAATCACTTCGGTGAACCTGAAGACGTGCCTTGGATATGACAAGGAAAGGCTTGGGATAAAGCAGGACGAAACAGGAACGGTAACTGTTACCGCCAACCAAATATGCGGCGAGAAAGTGGACTTTGAATTGAAGAGCGATTTGAAGACCAACCCGAAGAGCGAATTCTCGCTGCAGCCGGGGCAGAGCCAAGTAATACAGGTTTTCGCGGAGAAGAACTACCCCGGCCAGTACGCGCTTTACATTCTGCCGAAGTTCGGCTCGGAGAAGAAGGAGCGGGTTGCGAAGAACATCCGCGTTGCGGTGAACCAGCCCGGATGCTGGCAGCTATCGAAGTACGAGTATGATGTTTATGATAGCCCCAAGAGCCAGTTCGACGGCTTCGACACTTCAAACCTGACAAACAGCTGCGTCGAGAGGCCGGTTACGGTGAAGGTGAACGCCAAGGACTGGATGGACGCGGCGCAGGACGGGATGTTCTGGGGCCTCATGTCAATGGGCGCGGTAATGCTCACGAACTACTCCAAAGGCGATTATGACTGGCTCAGCGGGAAGCCGATTGGGCCGACACAGAAGGCCAAAGTGCTGGATGACCAGATTGCGCAAAAGCAAAAGGAGCTCAATGACATCAATGAAAAGATAAAGCAGGGCACGGCGTCCCAACCTGCCGCACCTGGAGCGCAATCCTCGCCAGACATCCAGCAGCTGCAAACCCGGAAGAGCCAGCTCCAAAGCGAAATCAGCGGCATGCAAACACAGCGCTCCACTATACTGCAAGGCCTGACACAGGGGCTTGCAAATGAGGCGGCGGCGCAGAAATCCACGAATGATGCAGCAAAGAAGGAAATTGCGCAGGGCGTTGCTGGCACAGGCGCCAACCCCAACTACTTTGCTGAATACAACGGGTACCAGCTCAGGTATGACGGCCAGTGGTACGACACAAGCGGGGAAGTCGTGACTGATGGCACGAAGCAGAAAGAGCTTGACACTGCATTCCAGGAAGGGAAAACTACTTGGGCCACTGCTGCACCGGCAACCGGATTGGCCACTGGGGAAATCCAGGGGCGTATGATGCCGGCAGAGCGGCAAGCCATTACACCATTATATGACATACCTGACTCGACAACTGCATCAGACGGGCAACCGTACTATTTGGGCATGGACGGTTACTGGTACAGGAACACCGGCAAGGGCAATGACGACCCAAAGGCAAGCAACGATACCGCAAAGGAACTGGATGAGACATTTTACGGGAAAGAGACTCCTGTAGCGGCGCCGCAGGCGGTTCTAGTGACCGGCCTCGCGCCTTACGGCAGTTCGGGCAG
>CAYJRH010000003.1:5847-21478 GCA_964372565.1 uncultured archaeon | reverse complement strand
CGGCGCCGCAGGCGGTTCTAGTGACCGGCCTCGCGCCTTACGGCAGTTCGGGCAGCGGTGCAGGCGGCAGCTTCCTCGGGGGGCTGATGCAGGGCTCGGGCAGCGGCCTTGCCGGAAGCCTCTTCAGTGGCGGCGGGGGCGTTGTGAGGAGCCTCCTCGGAACAAGCCCTTGGGTTGGCGGCCTCTTCGGCTTTGCTGTCGGGACGCTGGCATCCTACATGGGCCAGGAAAAAACCGTTGAATTCACATTGATGGCGGATGACACAACGATAAAGGATTTGCAGCTCGTGAACGGCTCCGGCCCCGCGGAAGCCGAGGACAAGGACATTAAGCTTGATGTTGAAGGCCTGGCCAAGAAAGGCGGGAGCGACGCGCCGTCAAACCCGCAGCCGCTTGTGAGCAACGCCAACCTCATTTCGCAGGGCATTGAAACGCTGAAGCTGACATTCACTAACATCACGGGCTTCATTACTTCGGAAGAAGTGCCGAAGACGCCGTACCCGTTCCTCAAAGTAACGGGGGTAAGGCACGAGTACAAGGACAAGACATATGACAAGAAGGATTTCATAACCGAAAGCGGCGGGTTCCTCGGGTTCTTCGACCAACCCACAATCGACAAGACAAAGACAAAGCTAACAGAGGCAAATTCAAAGAACCTCGAGCAGAGGTACAGGCTCGAGTTCAACAGCGTGCCGCCGCAGGTCGAAACGCAGCAGCCTTTGGGATTGCTGAACTGCCAGGACGGCATAAGGGTCGGGAGCACGGGGCCGGACGCATTGCCGAAGGTGAAGTATGCGTGGATGTGGAAGGACGTTGATATCGGCCAGTGCAACGAGGACAACAAGGACGGCACTTACTGCGACGCTACGCAGTTCAGCATATCGCTTTTGCAGAAAGTCAACGAGCTCAGCGAGTTCGTGAGGCAGAACGGCCCCACTTTCCAGTGCCCCTCGCCGACAGAGGACGAGGAAGCGACGAACACAATCGGCAGCTTTGACATCGGCGTTGAAAGCGTGGGCGTTGTGAAGAACGGCAACAACGTTGAGGTGGTTGCGCAGGTGAAGAACACCAACCCGGGGATAGTATCGGCAACGGCAACAATCAAGCTCAGGCCCACACAAGGCGGGGCGGAAATCCCCTGCCAGCCGGCCAACCAGAGTGTTGCGGTTGCGGCAGGCGGAAACACCGAGGCGCGGTGCACGTTCAGCAATGTAGCGCAAGGGTTCTACTCGGCAGTTGTCAGCATTGCACCGAGCGTTTCGTGCCAGAACTGCCAGGATATTGCGGCAAACAACACGCTCTCAAGGAACCTCTTTGTAGGCAACACCGGGCTGCAGCAGTGCACTCCGTACAGCACCTCGCGCATCGGCGACTTCCTGAGGGCGACGGGAATCAAGAACGAGAATGTCGTAAAGCTCGCAAAATTCAACGCGCTCCTGATGGTCGACGGCTACAGCAGCGACTTCCAGCACGACTTTGATGTGGCGCAGAAGCAGGGGTTCTTCGACGCAAAAGAGTATTACCTCGATGCCGCAACAGGCCTCGGCAACTATTTCAGGGATACGAAGCTATGGACGTTCGACGCGTACAGCCAGCCTGACTTCACGCTGCCCGGCCCGGGAACCTACAGCATCACAATTGACATCACATACAAGGACAACACTTGGAGGCTTTACAACAGCCAGGGCAACCCCAACGCGACAATCACTATAAGGATGGAGAAGCTGCACGGCGCTGAGCCTGACAGCCCGTTCTACTACCTCCCGCTTGACGGCTTGGTAGGGGTTGACAGCGGAAGGGTAGGATATGGAGTCAATTACAACGGCGACAGCATAATCATCGACAGCGGCAAAACCCCCATAAGGACGGTTGAGATTGCGGGCTCCTCGCCGATTGACAACGGGACGCTTACTGTGAGGAAGAGCAGTGATTTCAAGTCAATGCAGGTCGACAGCCGCGGAGTGGTTGCGAGGCTCTCGAGGCAGAACGGCAACCCGGCGCTTTTGTTCCAGCCGTCCAACGCGACGCCGGTAATCCTGCAAATTACCAAGAATACGGGAAAGGACGCTTATGCGATTTACGAGCCGGCGATTGGAGGGGACCAGACGGCGGTCGGTGAGGGCAGCGCGATAGATGTGGGGCAGCAGCTCACCCAGTGGAACGGGATAGGGGCGAGCTGCAGGGGCTTCGATGACACGGTGATGGCGCAGCAGCAGTTTGTGCCTGACACACACGGATTGAGCACGAGGTGCGCGCTTGTGGGCCAGAACCCGAGGAGCAAGTACGCGCTCGAATTCTGCGGAAAGCCCGTGAATTACGGGACGGTTTCTTATGAAACGGTGTTCTACACGCCGCAGGGCTCCGTGAGCCAGCTGAAGCTCGTGGACATCGCATCGGATGACGCGGAACTCATCACGGCGCAAACCAAGGGCAAGACAGTGAACCTGAACGGCAACGACGCGACCCCGCAAATCAACACGCTGCAGGACGTCTTCAACCGTGTAAAGGACGGCTATGTGTGCGTAACAGGAACCAACCTCAACGCGGAGTTCTTCTGGAACCCCAAGAAGATATTTGAAATAACGTCTTTCCAGAAGGTTGAGGAAGCCAGCCTGCAGGCGTGCATTACTTCAAAGAACATCAGGGGATGACTTTTAACGCACCTTTGCCATGGTTTTTCGGACTTTACGCATGCATTCAACTTGGCAAATTCTACGAAACCGGCTGCGCGACCACTAAAAATATGTTCCGCATAATCCAGTCAATTCCCTCACCAAAGGCCGGATAAGCCACACTTTTTATTTCCCTTTGCCGTAATATTTACAGGTGATTGCCGTGAGTTCAAGCAAAACCATTACCATGGAAAAAGTTTACCGGAAACTGGAGAATCTGGAGAAAGGCCTGGCAGAGTTAAGGTACGCAATTCTGCCTGCCGAAAAACTCTCAAAAAAGGAATTACGGGAGCTATCCAAGACAAGCGAGGAAATGAAAAACGGAAAATTCCTTACATCTGAAGAAGCAATCTCTATTCTCGGCAAGTGAACGCCTTGTTTGAAGTGATAGTATACAGGAAATTCATGAAGCACTCCAAAGACTTCCATGAAAACATAAAACAGAAATTTAAGGAACTTATTATCGACCTCGCAACAAACCCCGTGCCTAAGGAAAAGTACGACCTTAAAAGGATTGAAGGCAAGGACGGGCACTATAGAGTTCGGGTAGCATATGCAAGGGCCCTGTACGAAGTTTTGTGGGATGAAAAAATCGTGAAAATCCTTAAAGTCGAGAGAAGGGATGAAAAAACCTACAAATGATGTCGCTTTTGAGAGGCGCACACAGGCACTTACCCGCAGGCTCTGTAGAAATGATTTATAAAGCTCGAAATTTTCCGAAAAAAGAAGCCTGAAATGAACTCTGTTTGGCAAAGGAAGGAAAGTCTATTTATAAGCAAATATGATTTCTACAGAGCACAGGACAGTGAAAAATTTATATATGTCTATATATACATATATATCATGTCTAAAATCATAAGCGTGGCGGATGACGTGTACGAAGAACTGAAGGCAAGAAAAGGAAAGGACAGCTATTCCGCAGTGATAAGAAAGTCGCTGAAACGCGGAACAAACAGGGATTCCCTGCTTGAGTTCGCGGGTAAAGGCGGGATTGACGAAAAGAAAATCAGGATGCTGGGCAAGATGTGGAAAAAATGGATAATGCGATATGTCTAGACTCGGATGTCATTATAGGCATCCTTAAAAATAACCCAAGGGCTATTTCATTTCTGCACTCCGCTGACGTTAATTATTACACAACTGCCATCAACGTTTTTGAGGTACGATTCGGCAGGACTAGTGACGGAAAAGCTGAACAATTTCTTGCCAAAATCCAATCGTTGCCGTTCGATGAAAATGCAGCCAAGGCCGCTGCCAGCATACAAACCGAACTCAGTGCCACAGGCAAAATGTTGGATGCCAAAGACCTTTTTGTGGGCTCGATTTGCATCGCCAATGGGATGAGGCTCCTGACCTTCAACAGGAAACATTTCGAGCGCCTCGGAAAATTCGGGCTTGAGTTGGTTGAAGCGTGAACCGCAGCTAAAATGCCCCGCATTTTGTCTGCAATAATATTAATAACCGCCAATCACTATTATTAGCGGTCACATGGCTCTGCAGGACATTCAGGAAGCGCTGGGCGCCCAGTATGAGGCGCTCTCGGAAAAAATACCCCATTTCCCCTACTTCTTTGCGGCTGTGCTTGTTGCAATCCTCGCAATTGCCGCTTTCCTCGTTTTCGCGGGGCCGGAGAATGTCGAAGTCAAGCTCTTGGTGAAAAACGCCGCCGGCGCGGGGGTGAAGGGAGCGCAGGTCAGGGTTTCGGGGCTCGCGGAAGCAATTGGCATCACAACCGACAAGGACGGAAAGGCATCGTTCAACGCGCCGCTCGGGAAAAGCATTGAAATTTCGGTTTCAAAGCAGGATTACACGACCGCAAAAAAAAGCGTCACGGTCTCAAAGGGCGCTTCCATTGATATTGTGCTCAGGCAGGGCGGGGCAGATGTTCCGGCAAAGGAAATAACCCTCACTTTTGTCGGCCCCGATTCGCGCAAGCTGGATGGAGTCGGAGTCGCAGTTCACATTTCGTGCTCGGGCTCCGGGATTCCGCAGCAGGGGGATTACACCGTGAGCGCTGGCGAGCTTAAAGTGGTGCCGCCTGAGAACTGCGGCCGCCTCATTGTAACCGCGACAGCCGCGGGCTTCGAAACCGCGAATGCGGAAGTTTTACGCACTGAACAGGTCATTTCATTTGTGGGAATTGAAAAGCCGAAAGGCGGCGCAATAATAACCATCATTGCGGACGACACTAATAAATTTGCGGACGGCATCAATGTCAGGCTGCTGGATTCCTCAGGGCTGCCGACAGGGTTTGAGGGCACGAGCTCGTTCGGCGAGGTGAATTTTTCGGAAATCGAAATCGGGAGCTACACCGCGCTCATCACTGATTTGGCGGGAGATTACGCCGGCGGGAGCACGCAGATTTTCGTGCAGGAGAATTCCACGGCAAGGCAATCAGTGCGCATCACTAAGGACGTGAAAATAAAGGCGAGGGTAAAGGCAGTGGAAATCGGCGGGGGGGCGATTGCCGGCGCAACCGCAACGATTTACAATTCTAATGGCACGATTGCTGGGCAGGCTATTGCCGGGCCTGATGGAACAGCGCTGGTGCTTGTCAAGGAGCACGGCACGTACACATACACGGCTTCCAAGGAAGGGTATGTGCCGGCCGACAAAAACAGCTTCACAACCTACAATTACGCAAAGGGGAGCCAGCAGGATTTCATTGTGCGCATGAGGAAATGCACCCCGCAAACCTGCGGGATTGTGAAGGTGCGCGTGCTGGACGAGAACGCTCTCCCGGTGGAGAACGCGCGCGTTTCGCTTCTGGACAGCGAAGGGTTTGTGCTGACGCAGTTCGGTTCGCTCGCAACGGATTTCAACGGATACGCGGGCCCGTTCCTTAGCGTTGCCGAAGGCACTTACACCGCGCTTGGCCAGAAGTTCCCTGCCGAGGCGCGGTCTGATGCCTTTGATGTGGATGTGTCCAAGCAGAACAACGCGGTTGTGCACCTGAAAATCGGCAGCGGGACTGTGACGGCTGTTGCCACAGACATCGATGGCAGGCCGATAGAGTTCGCAAAGGCGGACATTTTCACGGATTCGGGATTGAAAATCGGCACGGTTGCGCTTGATGCCACGGGAAAAAGCGCGCCGCTTTCGGTGAAGGCGGACAAAAAGGTTTATGCGGTGCTGGGCAAGGAAGGCTATGCTTCATACACGACTTCCGCAAGGCAGGTTTACCCTGAGAAGGCGCTGCAGTTCACTGCCGTGCTCGAGCAATCAATTCCAGGGGAGAAGCCGATGCTGGAGCTATTGGGCGTTTTTTCAGAAACCGGCGCGCGGGCAACGGCGCTCAAGTCAGGGGGAAGGTATTACGCGAGGTTCCTGCTGAGCGTGCCGGGCAATGGGCTCTCGGAGGCAGGGGTGTTTGTGCGCGCCGGGGACAGGGAAAATCTGGCTGCGGAAAACATCTGGGTTGAAGCCGCGAACGGCCCCCGCTCCATTGCGATAAAGGGCGCAACCTACAGCCCCGCAACGGCAAACGGCGACGAGGAGCTGACAAATGGCGCGGCGAAGTGGGTTTCGCTGAACTGGGCAAACCCGCAGGAGGGGAAGTACGAGGTCGAGGCAACGCTGAAAGTAAGGAACGGCATCATAAAGGGAACAAGCCTGCCGATATTTTACAGGGCGTGGGGCGTTGGTGGCTCGGGCTATCTGCGCGACCCTGTTGACAGCGTTCTTGGAACGAATGAGGACGCGCCCGGCAAAAACGGGCTTTACGCCGAGAGCTATGAAAAGGCCTTCCTCGAGGGCATTGACGAGTCCTGCGCCGAGGACTTCTGCTTTTCAACGCGCCTGCTGGATGAAACGCAGGGGATTTACATTCCGCAGCAGCCCTACGGAGTGAAAACCTTCGCGCCATACACGCTCGAGTTTGTGCTGACAAACAATTCGCAGGCAAGGCATGATGATGCCGCAATGACCATCAGGAACACGAGGGATTTGCTGAACACGGCGAAAGAAATCAGCATCAACTCTTACTCGATAGAGAATGCCAGCGCTTCATTGTTCACCGGTTCGGCGCCCGCTTTTGACATTAATGCGTTTGCAATGGGCGCTTTCAGGCAGAACAAGGTTGTTTCAGGAACGCTGAGAATAGAGACGAAAACGCTCAATGCTTCGGCCATTGAATTCAAGGTTGTTTCAGGGCAGAACGTCGCTTTTGACAGGGCGGTTGCGTTTGCACCGGTTGCGGACACGGACATCAATCTTTCGGTCAAGCCTGATGCAATCGGCGCTTTCGTGCCGATAGACCTGAACGTGCAGGCTTATTACAACAGCGGCGACAACAAAGGGTTTGGCATTGAGCAGGGCCGCGTTGTTGTGCGGAGAATCTCGCCTGACAGGAGCGAAACACGCTTCATCGCAACGACAAACGGCAACGGCTTTGCGAAAGTGCAGGTGCCCGCGTCTTCCCCCGGAACGAGGCTTATCATAACCGTGCAGAAGGCGGGGCTCGGGATAAAATCTGTTGAGAGGCAGGTCACTTCAAGCGTCGTGGGCTTTGACCCGGAAAAGCTCGAGCCGAGGCTGAACAGGGCGACAAACAAGGAGGCCAAGGTGCCAATCAGCATTGACAACCTTGTAAGCACAGGGCTTTCCATCAAAAAAATCAGGGTTTCGGTCCCGCACAACGACCTTCTGGACACCGAGAGGATGAACAGCTATCTGTCAAAATACCTTGGCGGCCGCGTTCCAAGTGAAAGCGTTACCCAGATTGACATGCTCGCTGTGCTGGGCAAGCAGGCTGATTTGCTTGATGCGCCCACAAAGGCAAAAGGCTCGCTCCTGATTGAGCTGGCTGTCCTTGATAACCCTGCGGTTTCCTATGTGCTGGAGCTTCCGATGGAAGCGATGATTAATCTTGCGGAGTTGCCGCAGAATGCGCCGTGCATAAGCCTTTCAAAGAAGGAGTGGAAGGACGCAACCCTGGGCAGCAGGGCATCGCTTGAGCTTGAAATCCAGAATAACTGCGTCACGGCAAACGGGGCGAAGCTTTCCTTTGATAACCTCCAAAGCCGGGTGCAGTGGACGGGCAGCGACGGCATTGTCGGGCAGGTGGAGCTCTCGGTAACCGACCCGATTTCCGGCGCGGTTTCGAGCGAAATCCTCCAGCAGGGGGTGTGGACAAAACTCCTCTCTAACCTCGAGCCATCAATCGCTTATCCTGCGAGGATAACATTCGTGCCGAAGCAGGACACGCTCGGGAAGACCGCGGAATTTACTGTGAAGATTGACTCGCAGCTCACAACCAACACCGGCGGCGAATTCGTGGGCTCGAACAACGACATAGAGGCGGAAATTGTTGTGGCCAATCTTGACCAGTGCATCGAGATAGAGCCACAGCCGGAAAAGGGAATTCACATAGGCAGGGCTGACGCCGAATCGCAGTTCACAATCAGCACGGAAAAGTGCGGGCCGGTGCCGCTCGACATCAGGTTCTGCGGCGGGCCTGGGGGGGATTACTGCCGCGGCGGGACAAAGGAGGGCGGGCTCACGCTCCAGCCATGGGGCTTCAATGCAGTGAACAAGGAATCCCGCGAAGTGAAGGTCACGAGGCAGGAAATCCCGGGCTTTTACGGAATCACGGTGGAGGCGCGCCCGAGCGGTGGCAGCTGGAGGCAGGTCGCCGAAATAGACACTATTGTGGAGCCGGAAGAAGGCGAGTACTTCACAATGGACAGGTACAACTTCACTGTCATCGGGAAGGGCGCGAAGGACTCGGCCGCGCTCACGAACCAGATGCTGCAGGAAAGCGTTAACGTGAGGGCGAACTTGTGCGACTGGGATGAGGCGTCGAAAGGCATGAAAGTATCAACGACGAGCATTATAATCGGAATGGCGGGCGGCGCATTGGCGGGATTCGCGGCTTACGGGCTGGTAACTTTTGCGTTGGGGCCGGCGGCCATTATCGGCATTGTAGTGGCGATTCTCATAACGGTGATTCTTTCCCTTTTCGGGGAGGACCCGTGCGAGAAGTATGACACGCACGCGCTCACGGATTATGTCATCAACCTCGCGGGCACCTCTGACCCAAGCGCTGCGAGGTACCTGCCGCCCGACGCCCTCAACATAATAATGGGCGATTCAAGGATAAGGGGCGGGTGGAATGAGGAGATTACTGACGCTGTCCAGAAGAAAAACAGGAAATACCCGAACGGAAAGCAGATTGTGGGAGTGGTATTCGAAAACGTGAACGCGGTGCAGGACCGGCCGGTCTTCTCCATTGCGGCAATGCGCGCAAAAGAGCACGTGCACGGCGACCCACTGCACCAGAGACCCGCAACTACGTGCCGCGGCAGCGACTTCGGTACTTTCTGGCTCAACCCAGGCACCTGCGGGCAGGCGGGGAATGTTTACGACACGGTTTACTCGCAGAAGTTCCACCTCAAGTTCAAGGTCGCCGAGGAAAAGGTCAGCCTTCCGCAGGTCGGCTTCGACACGTACGCGTGCCAGAGCGGAGTTGACATTGGCAGGACGGGAAATGGAGCATTGCCGAAAATAAAGCTTAACTGGAGCTGGCAGGAGCCTAACAACGGCATAACATACAACCAGTGCGACGCAGGCAACCCTGATTACATTTACTGCGACGCGGCACAGTTCACAATCGAATTGAACAAGAAGCTCCACACGCTGTATGAATTCCTTGCGGAAAACAACTGGGATTTGGGGTGCCCCGAGCTGCGCGAGGAATCGCAGGAAGCCGAGGAGCAGATAGGCCTCTTGAAGGCGGATAACGCGGTTGCTGAAGGGATGGCCGGCGTTTCAGGCACCTCGGCCTCGATTGCGGGAAGCAGCATAAGCATTGTTGCAACGGCGCACAACAGGACAAACTCGGAGCAGGGCATTGTCGTGGAAAATACGCTTTACAGCACCGCCGGCAACACTGAGACCTGCCAGATGGACATTCAGGGCATTCCGGCAAACGGGCAGAAGCAGGGCGAGTGCACCGTGCCCCTTCCGGCGGGCGAGGGGCTTTACATTGTTACATCGGCGGCGCAGGGCGGAATTTTCCCCGAACTGCTCGACACAAGATTTGCAAGGAACGGGATTTACGTCGGCGACCCACTGGAGGACGCGAAAAAAGCGGCGTGCGAAGTCAAGTCAACTGAGACGATGTTCGGCGAGCCGCAGCTCCTCAGGTTCATCGACAACAAGGATAACATCAAGTGGACTGACAGGGTGCCGAACCGCGCCGCGCTCGAAAAGCTCCTCATTTTCGATTCCTACCTAATGAAGGACAACTTCTCGAAGGAATTCTTCGGCGACTTCGCATCGTATTACACGAACGAGTCCTTCGAGGACGCGGATTCCTATTTCAACAGGCTTTCCCAGGATGGCGCAGGCAAGAATTACGGGTTCAACAGGCTGATGGAGCAAAACAAGTTCAAGTTCACGCGCAAGTATGTGCAGAGTTCGGAGCTCCCTGCGGCGGGCCTTTACAGAATCGAGTGGGCGATTTATTTCGGCAAGGATGACTGGCGCTTCTTTGACGGTGGCGGCGACCCGAAAATATCCGCTTCGGTTGTTGTGAACAGGATTGGCGACCCGTACCCTGCGTCGCCATTTTACTCCATGCCATTTGACGGGCTGGTTGGCCTGAACGGGAACATGTTCAGCAGGAAGAACTACGGGGTGGCTTTCACGCCCAAGGACCCGAACGATTTGGTTTGGATAACGGGCGGCGATGTGCCCGTGAAATCCTACCCTGACAACGGGAGCAATCCTGTTACAAGGGTTGGCACGAGGATAAGCAGCGACATTTACTCGCTCAATGTCTCGCCCGCCACAAGGGGGATGATTCTGCAGGTTTCAAACCCAAGCGGGAAGAGCGCTGATATAGTGTTCCAGCCCTCGCACGCAACGCCGGTTCTCATGAAGGCGACCCAAACAGCAATCACAGGCGAGCCGTTCAGCGCTTATTATTCGCTGAACGAAAACGGGAACAATGTTACAATAGGGAACAGCCTTTCCTACTGGGACGGAGCGGGCGCATGCAGCGACTTCTCGGGCGTGCCTGTTACTGAAGCGTTTTACCAGAAGCCCGACAGGCTTATAGGCGAAAGGGACAGGCTTTTTGAAATCAAGAACGCATATGCGATTGACTGGAAACAGGCTTCGAAGAAGGGAGATGTCTACCTGAGGGCAATATTTTATACAGACCCGGGGAAGGATTATGCGCTCAAGAGCCAGCCAATGGGCATCGAAAACTCTTTTAAAACTCCGGACGGTTCAGGGCCTGTTGTCGGGCTGGGCGGAGTGGGCAGCATGGAAAACAACAGCTATTCCGCTGGTGCCGGCGGGACAATAGCCAGCATAGAGGAAGCGCTGCGGATGGTTTCAAACGGAACCGCCTGCCTGACCAACACCGGGGAGGCCGTGAAAATCTGGTGGAACCCGCAGGCGGTTTACACCGCAACCGGGACAAAGGACAATATTTCCGGGATAGCCAACTCGCTCAAGGCCGGAGAAACGTGCATCGGGTGAAAAGCCGAAGGATTGCCACACATCCGCTATTGAAAAAATCGGCGTGGTTCCCTGATTCCTGAAAACTGCCCTAAAACGGGTTTTGGGGCGTTTTTCCGACACTAAAAGGTTTTTTAACAACAAAAACGTTACTATTCCCTCATGGAGCAGCTTGACAACCTCCGCGATTCGCTCTTGGACATCTGGGAATCCAAGGAACGGTGGAAAGTTTTCCTCGCCGCCGCGGTTGTCGTGCTTGCCGTGCTCGGGGCGGCAATACTTTTTTTCTCGGGGCCTTCAATCGGGAGCCTAACGGTTCTGGTGAAAAACCCCGAAGGCGAGGCGATGTGGAAGGCATCCGTCAGGCTCGCGGGCATTGAAGGGGATTTTTCGGCGATAACCGACAGGCGGGGCGCTGCGGTGTTCACCGGAGTGCCTGCAGGGAAGGATTTCACGGTTGAAGTGTCGGGGAAAGGCTTCAAAAAATCCAAAACAGCCTACAAAATTGCGGGTGAAAAGAATTCTGTTTCCGTTACATTGGAGCCTGATGGGGACAGCGTCGCGCTGCTGAAAACAATAACATTCGTCGGCCCGGACGGCGCAAAATTGGAGAACAGGCTCCTCACTGCGCAGCTCAGCTGCTCGAGCGGAATGTCGCTGTCCAGCCCTTCAAGGCAGGTTTCTGGCGGGCAAATTGAAGTGGAGGTGCCGAGCGGCTGCGGGGCAATGATGGCGACGGTTTCAGGAACGGGATTTGGCACCGGCACTTTCAACCTCAACGAATCATCCATAATTACGCTTTCGGCCATCCAAGCGGAAACGGGAAGGGCGACTGTTGTGGTGAAGGACTCTTCGGGGAATTTCATTGACGGCATAATGGTTTCGGTAACCGATTCGCGCGGCATGCCCATTGGGCAAACGCAGTTCACCGGATTCGGAGAAGCCGTGTTCCAGCTCGAGCCCGGCTCATATACTGCGCGGGCGAGCGGCAATTCAACGCAGTACAATTCCGCGGAAGCGCCTTTCGCAATAGAGGCAAGGGGATCGGCGCGCGTTGACATCGTGCTTTCCGAGAAGCCTGTTGCAACAATAAATGTGAGGATTGTGGACAACGCGAGCAAGGCGGAGATAAAAAACGCGAAAGCGATACTTGAGGATGCGGACGGAAGGAAAACCGCAACCGCGTATGCGGGAGGAACCCTTAAACTGGGATTGGCGAGAAGCGGAACATACAAGCTCGGCGCGGTTGCAGAAGGGTATTCGGCATCCGGCAGCGTGCAAATCAGCACCGCTTCGGTGCAGCAGCAGCCTTATGTGATTGAGCTCGCTAAATGCACCCCGGGCACCTGCGGCCTGCTCACAATCAGCGTGGTTGACGAGGACAACGCGCCGGTTGCGAATGCGCGCGTGGGGCTGAAGGATTCGGTTACAGGGTTTTTTGCCGAGGAATACGGCCTCAAATACACTGATGTGCGGGGCAACGCGAAGTTCTCAGGGGTGAAAACAGGGAGGTATGTTGCGCTTGTGCAGAAGTACCCGGCGGAAGGCGGGTCGCAGCCCTTTGACGCGAACACGGGAGTTGATTCAACGCAGAAGGTTTCGCTCACAATCGGCGACGGGACAATACAAGTGAGCGCGGTCGACGAGGATAACGGCCCGATTCCGTTCGGCTTTGCGGAGTTCAGGAGCGAGGGACGCGATAAATTGGGGAAAATCCCCCTGGACAGGGAGGGCAAGGCGGCGTTCACGACAAAGGCGGACAAGAAAGTTTTTGTGACAGTGAGCGCTGGCGGCTACACGAATTACACTTCTTCGGGAATGCAAATATACCCGCAGAAAACCGTGAGTGTTGTCGCGGGGCTGCGGAAGGAAATTTTGGGGGATACGCCTTCAATACAATTCACCGGCCTTTACACCGAGACCGGCGCAAAAACCGAAACAATGGCCGCGGGCAACACATACATTGCGAGGTTCCTCGTGAACGTGCCGGAATCACTGGTGGGTGAAATGGAACAGCTCGGGGTGTTCGTGCGCGCGGGAGATGACAGGCTCGTTGAGAAGGAGCCTTTCTACATCAATTCAATCGACGCGCCGATGGCTTCCGTCCTCAAGGGAAGCACTTACAACGAGCCAATGGGAGATGCCATTGACGGCGGAAACCTCACAAACGGGGAGGCGAAATGGGCCTCCGCGGTTTGGGACAAGGCGGAAATAAGGCATGGCACTTATGTTGCAGGGGTCGAGCTGCACGTCCGCGAATCGACAACCCCGGGCGCCGCGATGCCGCTTTATTACAGGGCGTTTGCCGTGAATGAAGAAGGGGGAGTTTTGCGCGACCCTTTTGACGGCGAGCTAGGGGCAGCGGAGGAGGTTTCGGGGAAACAAGGCATGTACGCGAAGCCTTACGAAAAGGGCTTTGCGGAAGGGGCGATTGAACAGTGCGACGAGGACTTCTGCTACAGCGAGCGCGTGCTCGACCTGAAGAACGGCCTGTACCTCACGCCGCCGTACAACCTGAGGATTTTCGGCAGCTATCAATTTGAATTTTCGATCACGAACAATTCGCAGAGCGTGCACAACAGCGCGGATTTGCGCGTCAAAAATTCCCTGAACGGAGTAACCGCGGACAAGGCACTCAAAATAAGCTCGTATTCAATTACAAACGCGGATGCCCGGGTGTTCCGCTCTTCGGCAGGCGCTTACGAATTACAGCCGATTGCGTTGGGGAATTTCAGGCAGAACAAGGAAATAAGGGGCACGCTCCAGCTGAAGCCTGAAGTGCTTGGGATGGCTGCGCTTGACATGCGCATTGTTTCCGACAGGCAGCAGGTGTTCCTGAAGCAGGTTTTTGCCTCGGCTGTGAATGAAAAGGACATGAATGTCACTGTGCGGCCCACAACAATGCCCGCGCTCACTGAATTTGACTTGAATGTCGAGGCGCGGCTCTACAACAGCGCCGATGATTTCACAGAGGTTGAAGGGGCTTCTGTGCGCGTGGAGCGGACAACCCCTGACAGGCAGAGGAGCGTCTACACCGCGGTTACAGGAGGCGACGGGGCTGCGCAAATCACGATGCCTGCATCGCCGCCCAACACAGTGATAAAAATCAGGGTTGAGAAGGAAGGCTATGCCGGCCAGGCACTCTCTTTCAAAGTGAGCAAAAATATTATTGCGTTCAGCCCAGTGCCGATTAAATCCGGCCTTGATTTGACCTCAAACACGCAGCAAAAGGTGCAGCTCTCCGCAACTAACCTCATACCCGAAACTCTCACGGTTTCAGGAATCGGCTTCAGGGGCGATTTCAAAGGATTGTTGGACACGCAGCAGATGAACAACTGGGTGCAGCAATATGCCGGAAAGGCGCAGCTCCAGTACCAGGCCGCGTCGCAGTTCACGCTCCTGACCGCAATAAGCGAGGATGCGAGGCGGCTTGGCTCCCCTGAAAAGCTCCTCGGCGGAACGCTTTACTTCGAGGTTGCAACACAGGACAGGCAAGTGAAATGGCCTTCGGAGGTTCCGGCGCTGATATCAATAAGCCTTGCGGAGCCGCCCAAGGAGCCCAACTGCCTTGAAATCAGCATCAAGGAGTGGAAGGACGCGACGCTCGGAGGAACCGCGGTTGCCGAATTTTACATCCGCAACAATTGCCTCTCGCAATCCGGAAAGCCGCTTGATTTGCGCAGCCTCAAGGCAAAGATAAAGTGGAACGGCAACAAGCACGGGAACGTGGAGCTGCATGCGACAGACCACGAAAGCGGGCAGGAGGCGAGCGAAGCGCTCTCTGATGGCGCTTACAGCACGCTCTTTGAGAACGTGCCCGGAGGACGGGAATACACTGCCTTGCTGGTGTTCACGCCGAAGGGAGGGACAATAGGCAAGAAGGCAGAGTTCACTGTGATAATCGATGCGAGCCAGAACACCGCGGAAGGCGAGCAGCTTGCCGGCGCCTCGAACGCGATTGACGCCTCGATTGACATCATTGATTTGAGCCAGTGCATCAAATACACGCCTGACGCGGAAGCGGGCGTTGTCCTTGAGGAAAACCAGGGTGACGGGAAGCTTGACATTGATTCGAGCGCGTGCGGGAATGTGGAGATTGATTTCTCATTGTGCAAGGGCGACAAGGACTGTGCTGGAGGGGTTGAAGGCGGCATCAAAGCAAGCCCGCAGGAGTTCAAGCTGACTTCGCAGACGCCCAAGAAAAGCGTCAAGGTTTCAAGGCAGGAAATACCGGGGCTTTACGGTATCGGCGTTTTCGTAAAAACCCCGGGCACAGGATACAGGCAGGTGAACACTGTCGATGTGCTTGTGAAGCCGGCAAAGGATGACGCGTTCGAGCTCTACAAATATGAATTCTCCGTGAAAGGCAAGGGCGCGAAGGACTCGACCGAGCTCACAAACAGGTTCTTTGTCGAGACAATCGGCGTCGATGCGAGCATCTGCGACTGGGGAGACGCGACGGAGAAAGGCTGGTGGGACTGGAAGGGCGC
>CAYJRH010000003.1:0-5747 GCA_964372565.1 uncultured archaeon | reverse complement strand
GCATCTGCGACTGGGGAGACGCGACGGAGAAAGGCTGGTGGGACTGGAAGGGCGCGGGGATAGGCGCAATTGTTGGCGGGCTGATGAGCATAAAGCCCGCGCTCGAGGCGTCGAAGATGGCGGCGAACGGTATTGGGAAAGGCGCGGGGGGCGCGCTCAATGCTGCACAGGGAACACAACAAGTAGCAGGGGCGTCGAACAAAGCCTCTTCAACCACCGCACAGCAAGTTTGCGAAAGTGTTACACAGGCAAGTACGCAAGTCACTTCCACGCAGGCCGGTTGTGCAAGTGTTCCTGAAGCCAAACCAGGGCTTGCGGCTGCTGAAGGCGCCATCAAGCCAGCACAGGGGGCGTGCCAAGAGGCTGCAAACCAGGCAAGGCTTGCCGCCAGTACGGATGCCGAACAGTCGTCTTTCATGTACGGCGGGGTCAAATATGCTTATTCGCCATATGGAGAAGCCGCACCATTTACCGAAGTGCTGCAGTCAATACAAAAGCAAACTACAGCCACTGCGCTTGCAAGCACGGATATGAAAACAATAACCACACAATTAAAAGCCGCGCAGACTTCCCTCGGAACTGCACTGACCGGAGCAACAACATCTTGCAATTCACGGTGCTCTGCATTAACAATTGGGGCGGCTGCATGCATGGCGCAGTGCGAGGCGTGCGCCACTTCAATCACGGGAAACGCGGCTCCCGCAGTGGCCAAGGCAAATGCTGACGCTGAAGCCTATTCAAGCGGCCAGCTCACAAAATCCGCTGCTGACATCTCCGCGAATTCAGGAGCCACAATTGCGGCGCAGACCGCTGCCAAATCCGCATGGTCCAAGATGCTCCACCCGTTCCAGACAATGGGCTCTTCGCTCGGCCCAAGCGGCATAATGTCGGCGTACACTGTCGGCGGGTTCATAATCGGCGGGCTGTACCAGGGATTGTTCGGCGCTGACCCGTGCTCGCAGCGCACTGCAGGGAACCTGATGGATTACGTAATCAACATGCTCGGAGACGCGGGGGCGATTGATTCGGAGAACGGCAAGTTTGAAGTGGAATACGACACCGCTTCGGCAAGGGTAATCGGCGCCTACCTCAAGCAGAAAATAGGGATTGTGGTCACAAACAGCGGCGTCGAAAGCCCCAAGCCGGTTTATGACACGTTCACGTTCAACGTGAAGCAGCACATGCACACAAACCCCACAAAAATAAGCAGGGGCAACAGCAAATTCGGGCCTTTCAACGTGCCTGACAGGGAAACGCAGAATGTGGAGGCCAAGATTCACGTGAAGCTCAAGACCCAGGAAGTTGAGGAGCAGGTTCCTGAACTGACTTTCGACACGCTCTCGTGCGTTTCTGGCAACAAGATTGGCAGGACGGGCGCTGGGGCGCTCCCGAAGATAAAGCTCAACTGGAGCTTCGGGCAGGGAGGAATCGGCAGCAATGCGTGCCTTGAAAGCAACCCAAGCGGCATTTACTGCGACGCGACGCAATTCAGCATAATGCTGAGCAAGAGGCTTTACATGCTCAAGGAGTTCTTTGACAGGAACCCATCGCTTTCCTGCCCGACAAACCCGCTTGCGAGTGAATTCTCCACATTAAATGCCGACCTTAACGGGCAACAGAGCATTGCAGCGGCAACGAGCTGCTACATAAGTGACTGGTCAGGATATCTGGAGGGCGAACCCGCAATAAAGCAGCTCATCGAGGCCAATAAAGGGAGCATCACTTGGACGCAGGACATCCCAAATGCGGAGGCTTTCCTTGGCACGGTGCATTTCAACGCCCTGCTGATTAAGGATGGTTACTCCGAGGATTTCGAAAGCGATTTCGCATCGAACTACACCAACGCAGAGTTCTTTGACACTCCGGATTGGTTTGACGGGCTTGCAGCCGACAGCAGCGGCAGGGATTACGGCATTGGAAGGCTGTTCGAGCAGAACAAAATAAAATTCACGAACAGGTTCTTTGATTCCGGGCAGCTTTCAAGCGCTGGCACGCATGAAGTGCTCATCAGCGTTTCCGGGGAGGGCGGGA
The DNA here is from genome assembly GCA_964372565.1 of uncultured archaeon. Taxonomy (GTDB): domain Archaea; phylum Iainarchaeota; class Iainarchaeia; order Iainarchaeales; family Iainarchaeaceae; genus UBA10205. Next base: position 3,716 of record CAYJRH010000003.1, on the reverse strand, counting down.
AATTCGGCTTCTTCAACGCCGACGGAAGCCCAAACGCAAATGTGAAGGTGGAGTTCTACCTTTTACAGGAGCCCAACCCCAACTCCGCTTTCTATTCGGTGCCGTTTGACGGGCTTGTGGGCCTTGAGGGCGACACATTCAACAGGCAGGGTTACGGGACATCTTTCAGGAACTTGGACAGCGGCGAGTACGTGTTTGTGAACAACGAGCGGCAGGCGTTCAAGACATACGGCGACAGCGGCTCGAATCCGGGCACTTTCGTGAACGCGGAAGTGCTCAGGAGCTTCTACAGCCTCAATGCCTCGCCCTCGGCAAGGGGCAACATGCTGCGCCTCGAGAAAACGTCTTCAAATGAAGCCGAATTGAAGTTCAGCCCGTCGACAGCAACGCCTATCCTTCTGAAGATGGATGCGGGCGAGGTTTCGCAGGACAATCTTGCCGCATTCTACAGGGTAGCGCAGAACGAAACCCCGGTTGATGTGGGCGAGACATTGGCGTACTGGGACGGCGCGGGAGCTTGCCTTGACAACGCAGGAACGCTCATTACCGAGTCGTTTGACACGCGGCCTGACCGCGCTGCGGTTTCGCACGACCCTGTGCTTAACTGGGAGTCGGCTTACGCCGTGGATTTCGGCGCGGTGAATTACACGGGCGATGAATATATCAGGACGGTGTTTTACACTGACCCGAAGAGCGACTTTGCGCTGAGCGCCGAATACCCGCAGAAGAAGTTCTCTTTCATCACTCCGGATTCAAAAGGCCTGAAGGTGCCGCTTGCAGGGGTCACGGGCGAGGAATTCAACGACAAGAAGCTCGGGGCCGCGGGCCAGATCAAGAGCATGGCAGATGTGTTCAGCCTTGTTTCAAGTGAAAAGGCCTGTGTTGTTGATTCGGGCAGGAAAGCCGACTTCTTCTGGAACCCGAAGGCGGTATATGAAATGGGCACTGGAACGACAATCTCGGAGCTGACGAACTCGTTGAAGGCGGGGGACACCTGCATAGGTTTGGGGGGTTAAGATGGCGCTTCCTGCAACAGGGCTCTTGGTCGGGGAGATTTTCGAGTTCTTCGGCGACATCAACCTTATCCTCAAAATATTTGTGCTCATTACAATCGCGAGCTGGGTGCGCAACCACTTAGGCGACAGCCCCCTCACGTGGATTCTCATTGGGGGCATTGGCTACTTTGTGCTCTTTGACGGCTGGGCGATTTTCGGGCCGGTCTACTTCCTTTACATCCTGCTCGGCTTCGGAGTGAGCTCCATACTGATTGACTTCTTCTTCATTGGCGGCGGGTCGCACGGAGGCGGGGAGGAAAGCCCCGAATCCCCTGTGAGCAGCGGTGTGGACATAATGAAGAGGATGCAGGAGCAGGCCCACCACGCGCAATTGCACAGGAGGGGATGAGCGCACATGGACTCGAAAGGCCACATAATCCTGATAGTGCTCGCCGCCTTTGTGGTGCTCGCAATACTCCCCGTAATCATTACGAGCGTTTTCTGGCCCGCGAAAATCCTGATGCAGGTGATAATGATTTTCGCGCTTTACACCACTGTTCGGGGCATGCTTGGGCCAGGCACCCTTACGCTTGTTGTATCGGCAATACTCATTTACTTCATGGTGTTCAAGTACTTCGAGGTATTCCTCGGGCTTTACATACTCCAGCTGCTGCTTGGGCTGCAGTTCCTTTCGGTTGTGATATGGGGGCTCGGCACCACAATGAGGCCGCATTAGAGATATGGGCACAGTTGCCTCAAGGCAACTGTGCCCTACCTTTTCGCCGGCCTTTTGGAAAAAGGCCGATGGATAGTAATTTATTCGGGATAAGGCAATATTGATTAAAGGGAAAAGGAGATTGGAAAATGGCGGGGTACCCTTTCGGAGACGTGCTGGACAGCGTTTACATAGTCGGCGTGCTCTTCCTCTTTGTGTGGATTTTCGGGTGGGCAAAGGAAAACCTCGGCTCCGCAAAGCTCGCGATACTTTTCGCAATCATAGTGGTTTACCTGACTTTCTTCACATACCCGTTCCTGTTCTGGATACTCATTGCGTTCTTCCTCCTGCAGACCATGGGCAAGGAGTTCATCTCGCAGATAAACCCTTTTGGCGGGGACCAATTGAGGTAACCTGCTTTTGGGCGATTGTGATGGAGCTGTGGGCGTGATTGGATGGACACTTTTAATTTCCTGATTACCGCAATGCTCATGATGCTCGCAATACAGCTCAACGAGCCCTTCATTGCCCTCGGCATTTTTGTAATCAACGTTCTCACTTCCAAGGACCTCAGCACAATAATCGCGTTCATTGCCGTCGGCGCCATAATGCTTTACCTCAGCAGCTCGTGGAACGACAGCTGGTGGCTTGTCGCGATTTTCGGCGTAATTGTCATTGCGATTGTCTCCGGCTCAAAAAGCCAGCCTGAAGCCGCGGGCGGCGGCTACGGCGACATGTTCGCCGGCCTGGGCGGGGGCATGGGCGGCGGATACTAGTGCACTGGCTGCTTCTAATAGTTTTTGTTTTGGGCATAATTTTTTCGGTTTCGGCAGGGCAGGTTACGCTTGCATATGCCTTGGCTGCTTTGTTCATTGCTGACCTGATTGGCGGGGTTGTCTCGAAATTCTTCAGCGGCCTTGGGGCGATAGCGGCAGGAGTAGGGGAAACAATTGAGGCCGAGGGGGAAGAGGTTGCGGCCGCGAAGACAAAGAACCCCGCGGGGAAGAAGTTCATTGATGAGGGCCTCTCGCGCATAGCAAAAGAAACCGGCAAGCGCGAGAAGGACAAAAAAGAAGGCAAGAAGATGAAGCAGAAGCTCGGCGTCGACACGGTTGTGGGCGCTGTTGACAACTTCATGACGGGCTTCTCAAAGCTGTTCAGGAAGTGAAACGGCCCTTTCTTTTCGTTGCACGAAAAGAAAGAGTCGACGGAAAGAAAAGTGTCCGTCACTTTTTCTGCAGCTCTAAGAGCGCCTTCCTGTCCGTTTCGAGGATTTTCTGCAGCAGCCCCTGCAGCGCTATTGTGTTGGCCTTTGTCTCGCCGATTTCCTTTTCCAAAGCGGAAATCCTCGCGCCGAGCGCGTTGAGCTGGGCAATGGATTCGCTTGAGAGCCTCGGCGCCGCGTCTATCTTCCGGTGCAGCGCGGTGATGTCCGAGTGCATCTGCTCCATTTTGTCGGAGTGCTCTTCAAGAATGTTGTGCGTGGTTTCGTGGTGGGCCATCTGCTCCTGTGAAGAGCCCTGTATCTGGGATTTCAGCTCATCTGTGCTGTTTTCTTCGCCTTCCCCCTCATATTCGCCGCCTTCACTGCCATCGCCGGAATTTTCGGCTTCGCCCTCATAATCCACTTGTTCCTCTTCGGATGCCGCGGCGGCCGGCTGGGATTGTTGCCGCCCCGCCTTTCCCGGCATTCCCCCTCGCGCCTCGGCTATCACCGAATCGATGTCTGCGTCTGCGAGGTTAATGCCTTTCAGGGTCATGCGGATTGTGCTGTCGTCCACCCCTGTTGCGACCATCCTTTTTACTGTCTGGAGAACGACTTCGTTTGAGACCATGAAAACCACTTTTTAGTATTGTTAGGGATTAAGGGATATTTAAAGGCTTGCGGGCCCAAAAAGGAAGCGTATTCCAAATTCGCCGGTTAAGGCTTTTTTCACAAACTATATATACCAATTCCGCGCAATAGATTGGAATGAACCTGTTCAAAATAGGCTTCGGGCCGTGGG
>CAYJRH010000002.1:0-43360 GCA_964372565.1 uncultured archaeon | reverse complement strand
AAAAGGCAGCACAAGCTCAAGGCCGGCGAGTTCATATTCAGCGAAGGCAGGATAACGATGGAGTGAAGCCGATACCCGCATACTTGCAGGCCTGCCGGCAAAACCAAGGATGACGGACCGGCGGAAGATTCCAAGCGACTGGTGAGCGGGCTTGGAAAGGCGGAAGCCTTTTAACCAGTTATATCGATATAATTATTGCGGTTTTATGATAGAAGTCACGGCAACAATAAGGAAGTGGGGGAAGTCGAAAGGTGTTGTGATTCCGCGGGACGCCGTACTGAAGGAAAAACTGAAGACTGGCGAGGAAGTGGAGCTTCTCATAAGGAAAAAATCCGGGAAAAACCCGCTGAAGGAAACGTGGGGCACCATAAAATTCTCGAGGCCGATTGAGGCCATATTGAAGGAAGTCGACAAGGAACTTTGGAATGACTAACGGGAAAATTTTCTTTGACACCTACGCTTTTTTCGGAATCATTAACGGCACGGTAAGCTATGCGGGTTTTCAGGAAGCAAGTGCAGTCACAACCATATTTAACCTAGCTGAACTGAGCTATGCGATGAAGCGCGAGGGCAAAAAACAGGCTGATGAATACACAAAAAAATACTGGAGATTCCTCACAGAAGTGACAACCGAGGATATTTCAAATGCCTCTAATTTAAGGCTTGAAAAAAAAGCGCTATCAATGCCTGATGCAATCGGCTACACTATCGCAAAAAGGCTTGGCATCAAATTCCTTACCGGGGATAAGGAATTCGAGCGCATGGAAAATGCCGTGTTCGTGAAATAAATGCAATAGCGGGTTTCACAGAATGTTGACCGCCGCGCCGCCCTTGGGCTTGGCGGATTCCTTCAGCAGCGTGCCCTTGATGAGCTTCCTCAGGCTTGTGAGGAGCTTGTCGGTCTTCTCGCCCTTCACAAACGCGTTTTCAAGGACGTCCGAAAGGTTTGAAACAGGGATGAGCCTGATTTTGTTGAGCTGGCCTGCCGAAATCACCACATCCTCGGAGTTCGCCCTCGGGATTATCACTTCCGTGAAGCCCGCGTTTATCGCGGCGGAAACCTTTGCGGTAACCCCTCCGACAGGGAGCACCTCGCCGCGCACGCTCAGCGAGCCGGTCATTGCGAGGTTCTGCTTCACCGGAATACCCTCAAGCGCAGAAACGACCGCTGTCGCAACGCTCACCGAAGCGGAATCTCCCTCGACACCGCTGTAGGACTGCAGGAACTGGATGTGCAAATCCTGCTTTGTGAGGTCTTTTCCCGAAAGGCGCTTTATTATTGCGGAAACATTCTGCACGGCTTCCTTCGCAATCTCCCCGAGCTTGCCTGTCGCAATGACTTTCCCCTCGCTCGCGGACTGCGCAGGCGCAATCTCGGCCTCAATGGGCATTATCAGGCCCGCGTCGCCGTCGGCCATAACAGCAAGGCCGTTCACGCGGCCGATTGCCGAGCCCTCGAAGCGGTAAACCTCGTAATCCTTCTTCTCCTCGATGATTTTCCCGACCATCTGCTGCTCGAGCGTGCGCGCGGTCATCTTTGCCTCGAGCACATCCTGCCTCGAAACAAGCCGGTGGTTCTTTTCCTTTGACAGGTCGCCGGCGGCGCGGACAAGCCCGCCCAAATCGCGGAGCTTCAGCGTCAGCTTGTTTTTCCTTCCCGCGCGCCTCCGCGCCTCGAAAATAATCTCCTGTATCGCGTCCATCGAGAAGTGCGGGATTTTGCCGTCGTTCGTGACTTCCTGCGCGACGAACTGCACTATCTTGTTGCGGTTCTCCTCGGTGTCATCCATGTCGACATTCATGTAAATCTCGTAGCCGTAACCCCTTATCCTCGAACGAAGCGCGGGGTGGACCTTCTCAAGGTCCTCGTAATTCCCCGCGGCGGCAAGGACGAAATCGCAATTATGGACAACTATGGAGTTGGCTAGATAAGTTCCGGCTTCCGTTTTAACGTTATATACGTAGCCGCCAAAATTTTCTTCTTCTATTCCAATAATTTTTTTGGTTGTTTTCGGATACATCATTGCCCGCCACCATAATAATTATTTTTCCAGTAAAGCACGGTTGTATATGGGATTTGAAGCGTTTTGGCTGCAGCCTTTGGCGAAATTTGCTGTTTGAATAATTCAAAAACTCTGCTTTTGTCGTCCTCTGAATATTTTTTATAAGTAGGGGCCACGAGCTTTAGAACGGTGTTTTTTTGCAGCCGCGTTTCAGCCGCTATTTGCCTAATAGTTTTTCCATCTTGCCTTAAAAGAACCGCTTGCTGCTTTTTATTTCTCAAATTGCCCTGATACGCCACAAACGCTTCGCCGCGCCCCACAGCTTCAAGCATTGCAGTCCGCTTGCCATACGCATAGTAAAAATTTACAGTTTTAGACAGGCGGATTATGTTTTTGTAAGAGGGCTTTATGCTAAATGAATAAGTGGCGGCTAGTTTTGGTTTCACGAGATTCTTGTTTTTAGTGTACTCCCTGACCGCCCTTGCTTCCCCAACTTCGACGCCATTTTTTGATAAAAAGCCCCTTATACAATTGAGAAATTCAAAGTGCTCTTTTTCAAAGTCTTTTATTTTAGCCATCACAAATTTGGGGGTGTCCTGGCTGCTCCTGATGCCCCCATATAACTCGCATGTTAGAAGAGATGAGAAAAATTCGCGCCCCAATATGTCTGAGCCATTTATCCAGGAAGGCACTTTAAGCGGTTGGGAAACTTTATCGCCTTTTGGAACGCCCAGCGCGTAAAAAAACCTTGCAATAAATGAATTATTGACGGATAATTCCAAACCGGAACCCGTTTTGGATACGCTTTTTCTAATAGTAATTTCAGGCTCTATATCGCGCCCGAATATAGCCAATAGGTCTTCCTTGAATTCGTTTATATCCGCAAGTTCGTCCGAACCTGCAACAAAATAGATTCTCGCAAATCTTCGCCCGTCTAGACCTCCGTCCCCGAATAGTGCGCCGGCCACTCTTGCTATTATCGGCAGCCTTGCATCGTCAGCGGCCAATGGCAACAGATTTTTACTATTAAGAAATCGAGCTGCTTTTAATGGTCGCGGCATTGCGCCCCTTTTCCATAAATATACGGTTTTGCTATCTACCCCCAATTCTTTATGGGAAAGGCTTTTTTCTGATGAAAGCCAAGCAGCAAACTTTTTGGCGATAAGTTGATTGGCATTACTGTAGGTTTGAATAATATTTTTGCCCTCCGATATTGCTGATTTTTCTTCAGCTTCCACAACGGCCCCAACCCTTAAATCATCCGCCTTGATAAAATTGCCTAATGTCTTTATCGGATGTTCCGGCGTGGCTATCAGCTCGGTTCCATCATCAAATTTTATTTTCAGGACTTTCCCTGAATATTTTCTCCTGTAAACCCTTTGAAGTTTTGAAGGGACTATTTTCCCTTCGGAATATGCCAAAATTTGATGCTCTTTTTCCAAATCAAAAGTTTCAACGCCATCGATTACCTTAACTTTGCCTTGGTTCTCCGACAAAATTGAATCAACAAGCGACCCTATGGGGGTTTTGCCGTTCATGGCGGACAAAACTGCTTCCGCGGGAAAACACGGAATCGGTTCGGTTCGGGTCATGGCCCCCGAGCTCATCTCGCTCTGGCCGGTGATGGGGTACTTTTTCTCCTGCATCGCGGTCAGGAGCTCCTGCTGGCTCTTCTGCGAAAGCGTGGCAATCTCGTCAACGAAAAGCACGCCGCCGGAGGCCTTGTGAATCATGCCGGGCTCGACACGCAGATGCGGGGGGGTCCCGAGGCCGCCTGAATTATGCACCAAAATATTTTCTACAAAGAGATTGCCAGTTTCAGTAGTAACGTTGTAAACGTGGCCCTTGAAAGGGCGCTTCTGGACAGAGGTTACATTTTCCTCTTTTGCCCTGAAATCCATGTTAGACGTATGGTTGGAAAATTATTAAATAGGTTGCATTGGTTAATGGAATTTGCGTCTTGGATTCAATCAACTGCCGTCAAAAAGTTATAGGTATACACGAGCCAAAGTGCAAAGCCCACAATGTGAAATGCCAGATATAAGGCAAACAGTGCGATAACTGCCCCCGAAATTATTTTGAAAATAAGCCTCACAGATACAACTCCAGGGATTCGGCGCATTTTTCCAATGAAATTCTTTTAAAATTTCTTGGGCGCAGGCCGCCGCAACTTATGGCCTCCCCCTGCCAAGGCATGAAAATTGCCCCGTCAGTCAATGGCTGTCGCAAAATTATAGAAATACGCCAGCATATCCACATAGACAAGAAAATAAAAAATCATAAAAACGATGAATACTGCAGAGGCAAACCCCAAAATTATTTTGAAAACAGGCCTCATAGTAATCTCTCCAAAGATTCAAGGCACTTTTCTACTGAGACATTTTTGAATTCCTTCAAAAAGGAAGCCAAAGCCTGCATCTGGTCGGCGACTTTTCCAAGCAATGCCTCATCAAAATTGTTTGGGAAAAGATTGAATGCGTTGAAGGTGTCTAAGCCAGGCTCCCTTAAATAGAGTGCAGCAAGCCTCTTGAATTTTAGGGCATCATTTTGGCTGAACCCAAGTTTGAGCAAAAGTGATGTGTCGTTGGCCCTGAGTATGTTGCCTGCGCATTCAAATTGGAAAAGCCAATCCGCTTCGCCCTGAAAATAATCATCCACAGCCAAGTAAAGGCCGAATTTTTGGATTGGTTCGTTCTGGTTAATGCCATAATTTGCATAAATGCTCCTGCCAAGCTCGCCGTTGTCGTTCGCCCAGGTGCTGTCAACAATCAAATGTGTTTCATAGCCTGCCATGAAAGGAATTGAGGTGCTGCTGACAGGAAAAGCCTGAAAAATCGAATGTTTGCCTAGCGGGCGGTGCGTTACATCCCTTTGTGAATTGGCGATGTACCTTATGTCCGGCGCGATTGCGCCGAAGAAATAATCGTCAATGTTCTCATAACTCGAAATGAAGCCCCTTCTGGAAAGCTTCTCCAAGGCCAGTTTGGCAATCCACTCGTGCGTGAACAAGCCCGCCATAAAGGTGTTCTCCTTGAAGCGATTATAATCATTTCTGGTACGAATGGTTATTTTATCCGACCAAGCCTTCCGCACCCCGCCCTCTCTTCGAGCGCTTCGGCTATCACTTTGCCGAATCTCTCTTTCTTGCCTCTCGCGTAGCGCAATTGGAATTTATCGTTGAAGAAAAGAACCCTTTGGAAAGGCGTTCGGATAAATATGCGGTAGTTTGCGGTGAATGCGCCATCCTTCCGGTGATGACCTGCAGAATAGTTTTTGTTGATGTTTCCTGTTGTTTGAATTCCTACAGATTCAAGGAGTTCTTCAACGCTTTTCAAAAATTCCCTGTGCTCTTTCTCAAGGAACTCAATTTTTGAAATGCCAATCGCAAAATTTTGGAAACGATTTATTCCGTGAGGGTCCGACCTCCATGAAGGAACGGAAACTTCAGCGGCAAGATAACCATCGAGAAACGCAATTCTTGATTTTTCTGAAGAGTTGAAAATCCGTGTTGGCAATGAGTAGGGTATGGTTACTTTGTCTCCCACAGGAACACCTAAAGCAGCAAAAAACCTGACTACCGCGCGGTCATAGGAGCGAAGATTGTAGGAGTGCCCATATTCACCCCTTTCAACAATTTGTGTTTTTCCTTGGGCAAATGGAAAAACCCTCAGCAAATCCGCCTGCCACAAATCAATATCATTCCTGTCAGAAGAAATGAATGCAACCGTGTTGTAACGTATATCAATGCCACCATCTCCAAACAAGACGCCTAGCATGTTGAAAATTGTTTCAGACGATTTATGGTTTTCATAAAACGGAAGCAACCCTGCGCCCTTCAATTTCTCAATAACTTTAAGAGGCAAAGGAATAGCACGCTTTGCACCTTTTGTATGCCACCACCTTGTCGACCCCTGCTTTATTCCGAGAAGCTTTGCGGCTTTCTTGTAACCAAGCAATGGATTCTCCACAATGAGTTTCTGATACTCGAAATATTTCTTGCAGGAAAATTGCTCTTCCTTAGAATAAGTATTGATTATGTCCTGTTCAGTGATAATTGACTGCATTACAGACGCTTCCGTTTCAGAAGCAGATTGATTGTTTCCCTTGCTCGCAGACGAATCTGCCTTCGCGGCATTTATATTGTTATTCAGGGAGTTCGGTGCCGGTGCGCTCATCAGCAATCACCTCCGAACTCTTGCAGAATCCAGAGTTCCCTGTCTGTGAGAAACTCCGAATCCATTTCCTGCAGTTTGATAACTGCGGCTATTTCCTCTGCTGTTGGAGGAAGAATCTGAAATTCTTTCAAAAACTCCATTCGAGCCACCTCCGTGAAAGGAATTTTTTCATGGAGACTCTTTGGAGGGCTTTGACTGCATTAAATCCTTTGGCCTCCCAAGAGGGCAGAAGGTTTAAGCAGGCAAAGCCCAGAGTCGGAATGAAAAAATTCCGCGGAGGTGGCGAGGGATTGACATGAAAGAATTCTTACGAAAAGCAGAAGGCGGCAACAGAAGAATTTGACCTAACGGATTACCTGTTTATTGCCTGGATTTTTTCCGTTAAGAGTTTTATGAGGTTATCTGCCGTGGAAATATTTGACGCCAGCTTATAGTTGCCCGGCACATCAACCTTGTGCTCTGGTGTGACGGAAATTCTCGCATCGCCTGATTGTATGTCCACAAGCTCACCTTCAAACGGCCGCCTATTCAAAGATAAAATCTTTGAAAGAACCGGCTTTCCGTCTTTGTAACCTAAAGTGTAAACTTTCTCTTCGGCAGGGAGCATTATTGCCTCATATCCTTTCTCGGTTTTGATTATTTCTTTAGGATGCTTCTGTCTCATCTCATCCCAAAGTTTGTTAAAAGGTTTTTTTTCAAATTCCAAGTCTTTTTCACCCTTCTTTTGGACTAAAAGCTCGTTAAAACCGTAATTGCACTGCAAGGGGTCGTGACGAACGTCCCCGAGCAGCGCCCCAGCGCGCGCGCCGGTTGCCTCGAAGAACGGGGCAATCTTCTTTCCCGCGTTGTTGATGAGGAGCTTGGGCGGAACGAGCACCGTGCGCACGCGCATCTGCGAGCCGAGGACAAACCCTACCATGAGGAACCCGCCGAGTATCAGCGTGGCGGCATAAACAACATCGGGCATGAGCTTGAGCGTCCACAGGACATAAGTGAGCAGGAACCAGCCCATCGGGAGTATGAACCCTATGAGGCGCATGTTGTCGTCCTGCGCCCTGACCTCGACACGCGCCTGCTCCAGGATTTTTTGCCCGTCGCCCGCCTTCACTGTTTTGACGAACGGGTTGTTGGCGTCTTCCTCATTCGGGTAAATCATCACGTCCTGCAATTTCTGTATCGGCATTATTTCGGACATTGCCTTTGCCAGCATCGACTTGCCGGTTCCCGGAAGGCCGACAAGGAGCACGTTCCTGCGCTGAACAGCCGCCTTCCTTATGAGCTCGACGCTCTTGTCCTGGCCCACAATCTGGTCCAACAACAGTTTTGGGACGGGCACTTCCTTTGTGGAACCGAGCTTGAGCAGGTCTGGCATAATGAGTATACTTAATGAAGAAAGAGAATTAAATAGGTTCCGCAGCGTTTAGGTACAATCGGCGGAAGAAATTAGGGCAAGCAAAACAGCAGCTAAACACAGGGATATGGGATAGGGCATGGCCGAAAAGTTGAAAGTCGTTTTCCTCGGCACGAGCGCCAGCGTGCCGACAAAGGACAGGAACCTGAGCAGCATAGCCATCAGGTTCATGGGCGAGTGGCTGCTCTTCGACGCTCCTGAAGGCACCCAGAGGCAGATGATGTCTTCAGGAGTGAGCTACCTGCGCATCAGCCACATTTTCATCTCGCACCTGCACGCCGACCACATCCTCGGCCTGGGCGGGCTGCTCGCAACAATGAACCTCCACGGCCGCGACTGGCCGGTGACAATTTACGGGCCGAAGGGCATAGAGGAAATCGTGAGTGTGAGCATGAGGCTCGCAATGCTCGCCCCGGGCTTCGAGGTGAAGTGCGTGCGCGCAAAAAAAGGGGTTTTGCTGAAGGCTGAAAAATTTTCTGTCGAGGCTGTTCCCCTGAAGCATGAGGTAGAGTGCTACGGGTACGTGTTCAGGGAAAATGACAAGGCAGGGGAGTTCGACAGGGAGAAGGCGATTGAACTCGGCGTTCCTGTCGGCCCGCTGTTCAGCGAGCTCCAGCGCGGGAAAAAAGTGAAGGCCGGGAAAAAAACCGTGAAGCCCGAGGAAGTGATGGACAGGTCGAAGGCGCGCAAAGGGAGGAAAGTTTCAATGGTGTTCGACACGGCGCCGACAAAAGCGTACCACAAGGCTGTGGAAGGCTCTGATCTGCTCATACACGAATCCTCGTTCCTCGAGGAGCTCAAGGAAAGGGCGCACGAGACAATGCACTCGACCGCGCTTGATGCGGCGCTCGCGGCGAAGCAAACAGGATGCAAAAAGCTCGCGCTCTTCCACCTGAGCGCGAGGCATAAAGAAGACGGGAAGTTCCTCGAAGAGGCGCGGAAGGAATTTGAAAACGTTGTCGTTGCGAAGGATTTAATGGAAATCGAGCTGTGAATCTCGCGCACTGTCCGAAAAATCTGGACTTGGCGAGCGGAGCGAGCACAGCCCATGCAAAGCATGGGCATCCGTTCTTCCGAAGCGGAATTCGGAGTGGCGTAGCCACCGCCAGCCATAGGCTGGCGCTCCGTTCTTCCGAAGCGGAATTCGGACGCGGCACCGGCAGCGAACCCTCCTTTTGAATAAAAACCACAAGGTACCACGTCAATGGATGAAGAAAGAGAACGAATACATTTACATCGAGTATCTTGACAGCCAAAAAATCAATTCAATCCTGATTAGGGTGGTGTTCACCCAAGACTATATAAGGCGCTGGAGGCCTTCTCGATTGCCCAGATTTATACTATAAAAGGGAAAACTTACGAGATCATCAGATTTGACTGCTCCGTGCATGAAACTTCGAATGTGCACAGATTCTATAGCAGCCCGCCGACAAAGGAATACCTGGACAAGGCAAAGAATGTAGAAACGCTTGAAGAATTCCGGGACAACATAAGGAGGAACTGGGTTCACTACCTGCTGAATTATAAGGAAAATCGCTGGCCAACCGAAAGTTATTTATAACTGTGAAGGTTATATGTTTAATGAGGCAATTGCGTGAAGAAGCTCAGGATAAAAATCGGTGGAAACCCGATTGAAGACATCAGGGAAATAATGCGCGACCCTTCCAAGCACCGGCCCGGAACACACACCGTGTACTTTAAAAGTGCGGAAGATCTGCATGAGATGCTATCACCCAAAAGATTGGAAATGTTGCAGCTCATAATAAGCCATGCGAGAAACCCAAGAAGTGTGGGAGAAATTTCGGCAAGCACCAACCGCAAGCAGGAGGCTGTAAGCCGCGATGCAACAACCTTGGAAAAACACGAATTCGTGGAAAAAATCCGCAGGGGCAGGAACACCCTGCTCAAGGCGAAATACGACACGCTCGAGATATGCCTCGCGAAGTGAGGCGGGGCAAGGCAACGTATTTATTCATTTGAGCCATGGGTTGGGGCGAAATATAACGGCATAGGCGGAGACTAAAGACAAAGTTTAATAATCTTAAAAATTACATATATGTTATGAAAAACGTTGCCAGAAAATTTTTATCTGCTATAGGTAGAGCCCCAAAGGTATTGGCTGGAAGGCAACTTTCCAGAAGAAAAATGAGACTTGCAGGTGAATTTCATCGGGATTTTAAAGACGACCCAGTCCTTACTGGAAAAGCCGTTGGAAATGAATTGATTAAAAGAGCTGATGGAACGATTACTTGGGATTCTACTCATTATGGTCCATCCAGAGATAGTTTAAGTGATTGGGCTGGCGCTGGAAATTCTGCGCCTAAACGAAAAATTGTCAATAGGATATTCACAGCCGATGGAAAACTGGTAAAAAAAAGGGTTATAAAACCCGGAAAAAATATTGGTGAAACTGAACGTGTAACAGAAACGGAATATAGCCCGCCTGGACGGTTTAAAGGAAAAAGACAAAAACATGGCCAAAGATAAAATTCACATTCACAACCCTAACCACTATAAGTACCCCCAACAGGGCTAAGTATTTATTCATTTGAGCCATGGGTTGGGGCAAAATATACCATCGCAAACGTAGGCTGTGATGAAGTCTCAAAATTTGGACCGCACTTCTTGATTGGATTGGCTTTAAGCAAATTATATTATGCCCATTGTATTATGCCCATCAACAAGTATAAGTACACCTTCAAAACCTATGGTTTTTTAAGTATGAATTTCATACTTACAATAGGTGATGTAATGAGTGAAGTTGCTGTAACTACGGTTTCCGAAAGAGGCCAGATAGTTATTCCAAAAGAAATACGAGATGAGCTGGGGCTTACCAAAAACGCTGGTGTTGCGATGAAAACAGTCCACAACAAGCTGGTTTTGACCAAAGTCCGGCTTTCCGACAAGGATTTTGAACTGAAAGAATCGTTCGTCAAAAAAATGAAAAAACGCGAGAAAATGAGCGGGATTCCTGTTGACAGTTTTGCCAAGCGTTACGGGCTGGAATAAACATGTATCAAATCCTCGTCCTGCCAGTTGTGGACAAAATTTTCAAAAAACTCGCAAAAAAAGATAAAACCCAATTAATGGCGGTAAACAAAAAAATCGAACAACTCAAGCAAAACCCACAAATAGGAAAGCCACTCCATTTTCCGCTTCAAAACCTCCGCCGCGCGCATGTTTACAGTTCTTTTGTATTGGTTTATGACATCAAGGAAAAAGACAAAACCCTCACCATACGCGATTACGACCACCATGATAACATCTATAAAAAATGAAAAGAACGCCCCCCCGTGGCCCTATTTGAGCCCTCGCAGGGCACAATATATTCGCAATGGCGGAGTCCGCGATGGCAAGTCCCCGAATTCACGAAAATTTTTGAACAAACTTTAATAAAGAAAAAGCCCCAATCTTACAATATGGGGGATATTCATAACATTTGGTCACACCGTTGGTTAACCCCCAAGGCAGAAGTTAGGAAATCGCCAATTTGCGCAAAAGGAGTTTTCGCCAAAGATAAGATACAGAAAAATGAAATTATCAGGGTAACTGGCGGAATAATAGTGCCAAAACAGGATGTGGAAAGATACAACAAAATAATGCATTTTGAAGTGGACAATATTTATCTTGATGTCCATGACGAATTTTTAATGGCTCCGACAAAGGAAGACCTAGACCTAACTGCCACTATTAATCATTCTTGCGAACCAAATGCGGGGTTTTTGGATACAATCATAATAATTGCACTGAGGGATATACCCCCAGGAGAAGAGATAACATGGGATTATGCATTCAGCCAGACTACATTCGCGCCCTTTGAGTGCAATTGCAAATCAAAAAACTGCAGAAAAACTATCCACCCAGATGATTGGAAAATAAAGTCGATTCAGAAACAATACGGAAAGTATTTTTCACCTTATCTTAAAAATAAATTTTAGGAAAATGAACGGAAAATTACTGACAACTCGGCCATAAACCGCCGCCAGTGTAAGTTGCCCCGTGGGGGCACATTATTTATTCTCCAGCCGCGTTTATTGATTTGGTCTTTATGCAGGCAGTGATTCTCGCGGGGGGAAGGGGCTTGCGCCTCAAGCCCATTACGGAAAAGATTCCGAAGTGCCTTGTCGAAGTGAAGGGCAAGCCGCTGCTCGAAAGGGTTTTTGAAAACCTCATCGAGGCGGGCATCACCGAACTCAATGTCATTGTCGGCTACAAGCGCGAAATAATCGAGGACCACTTCGGCGCGGAATTCGGCGGCGCCGCAATAAATTACTTTGTCCAGCAGGAGCAGCTCGGAACAGCACACGCAGTAAGCCTTGTCAATGACTTCATCAAGGACACTTTCCTCATTGCCAATGCGGACGTGCTCGCAAGCCCCAAGGACTACAGGAGGATTCTGCGCGTGGACAAAGGCGAGGAATTCAACGGCCTTGTGCTCGCGCGGAAAGTTGAGGACCCGTGGCGCTTCGGGGTATTGAAAGCGAAGGGCAACAGGATAATTGATGTCATAGAAAAGCCGAACCCGGGCAAGGAGCCCGGCAACATAATCAATGCCGGCGTGTACAGGTTCGAAAAAAGCTTCCTGGATTCCGTGCTGCGCACGGAGCTCTCGCAGCGCGGCGAATACGAAATCGTTGACTCGATAAGGGATTTCATCGCATCGGGAAAGCGCGTGGATTACGTGCTCTGCGAGAATGTGTGCCTTGACATTGCGAGCATGCAAGATTTGAAAGACGCGAACGCGATGGAAGACGCGGTGTTCCCGAAGTAGCAATACAATGGGCTGGCGGCCCAAAAATGAAAATTAACTTTGCTGCCCGCCGGCACGCTCGGTCTTGAAAATCTGCCCCGGCTTCAATATCACGGGGATTGTCTTCAGGATGCTTTTCTCGATGCGCTGTTTGAAATCGTTCGGGTCCGCGAGGATCGTGTCAAAGGAATTGTAGTGCATCGGGATGACGTATTTCGGCTTCATCGTTTTCGTCGCGCGCACCGCGTCTATCACGTCCATTGTGGTGCTGCCGCCTATCGGAAGGATGGCGACGTCGCTCTTTATTTCGGCAAATGAATCCATGAGCGCGGTGTTGCCGGCAAAGAAAACGGATTCATCGTCTTTTGAAAAAACAAAGCTCAGGGGATAGAAGGAATTCGGGTAATGCGCGCCGAGGACTGAAATCTTCACGCCACGCAGGTTGAAATTGTCCCCAACCTTTACATTGTGCTTTAGGTCGTTCGGGAGGTTAAGCTCGTTGAGCACGGATTCGTGCGCGACGACAACCGCGTTTTCGCGGAGCGCGATTTCCTCAACGGCCTTTTTGTCGAAATGGTCGAAGTGCTCGTTGCTGACGCATATCGCATCGATGCCGGTGACTTTCGAGGAATCCACGGGGCACTTCAGCACTGCCTTGAAAGTGGAGTCTCCTTCCGGCATTGATATGAAAGGGTCAACAAGCAGGTTGATGCCCTGAAACGTGATTTTGAAAAAAGAATGCCAGAGGTACTGCAGTTTCATCGGGACCAATAGAATAAAGCCTTGGATGGTATTTAAGTGTTTGCAACTGCAAAAGAGCGGAAAAGCCCGTTTGCCCCGGCAAGCGGAAACAATTTAATATTGATAAAGCCCAATATTGTGTCATGCGGATTGTTGCCTTGGTTGCTTTTCTTGCCGTGCTCTGCGCGCCTGCCGCGGCCATCGGCGTCTCAAGGCTTGACATAATAATAAATGTGGATGAACAGGGGTTTGCATCCGTGACCGAGAGCTACGGGATTTCATTCATAAGCGACTTCGAGTTCTCTGATTTCAAGGATGCGGCAAAGAAAAACGCGTCAAGCCTCAGCGCATGGCAGGCCACATACAGTTTTTTCAAGCCGCACTTCGCGGATTCTGCAAGGAACAAAATCACGGAGTCAACCATAACATTTGACGAGAATTCCCGCAACCTGACCCTCAAGTATGGGCTCGAGAACAGGATTGCAACGCTCAGGAAAAGCGAGCAGAGGGCAGATTTTTTCGCCATTGACGACTCGCAGCTCGCGGCATTCAACACCGCTGGCACAATAGCAATACCGGAAAACACCACAATCGACATAAGGCTCCCGCAGAATGCGGAAGTTGACCGAAGCAGCCTGCCAGGCAAGGTGCAGGTGTTCGGGAACGAGGTCGTGATGAGCGGAATACAGAGCAATTCGCTCAATATAACCTACACCGTGCTGAAGCCGCTTGGGCCGAAGGGCGGGGATATCATACAGGGGATTTCCAACGTTTACCTTTTCGCGCCGGTTCTCCTGCTTATTGTCCTCGCGGTTTATGTGAAGCGCGAGGAAATCGGGGAAAAGCTTGAAGATTACCTGGTTGAGCACTCCGAAATAAAGCAGCGCAGCCCCGAGGAAGAGTTCAGCGTTGACCTAGGCAAATGAACACGCGATTCACTTTTTCCTCTTTTTGAAGACCCTGTGCTTCCTGATTTCGCCCTGGCAAACGCCGATGAAGCCAACGCCCATTTTCTTGAGGACGTTCTGGACGCTGTAATCATCTGTGATTGCCAAAAATTTTTCCTTCCTTGACTTGAATTCGGCTGCGAGGGCAACAATTGAGATGTCCGCATCGCCGAGCAATGTGCCGGATTCCTCGCACTTTTCCGCGGCTTTCTGCGTGGAGAGCCCGCACGGGTCCTGCACAACAAGCATGCCGTGTGAAAAAGCGTTTTCCGCAAGCAGCCTGCTCTGGACGCCCCTCCATTCCGCAAAAACCTTGGAAGTGGTGAAATACCGGTGCTTCGGGTCGAATGAGAAAAGCTCGTTGTTGAGCAGCGCCGCGGCATCGAGAAGGTAAATCATCGGGAACCCTTACAAGCATTCTGGCTGTTCAACGCTTTTAATTCTATTGATGCCAATATATTGGAGTGTTGGAATGGACCTCAAGGCCACGGCCGCGTCGCTGAGCGACATCGAAAGGAAGACGCTTGCGGCGCTTGCCACGCGGATGAAAAGCCCGGAAGAGATCGCACCGGCTGCAAAAATACCCATCGATTCGGTAAGGCGCGCCCTCTCGTGGCTCTCGGAAAAGGGGTTGGCCGAGGTTTCGGAAACAAAATCTTCAAGGCCCTCGCTCACAGATGAAGGGAAGAAGGCTCTGGAAAGAGGCATGCCGGAAAAAAGGCTGCTGAACGCGCTCGCGAAAAAGGAAAAAATGGGCTTCGGCGAAGCCTGTGCGGAGGCGGGGCTTTCGCAGCAGGAATTCAGCGCGGCGCTCGGCACGAACAAGAGAAACGCGTTCATCGCAATTGTGAATGAAGAGGCGCCGAAAATCATGATTACAGAAACGGGAAAAGCGTCCATCGGCGATGAGAACGCCGCGGAAAAGGCGCTCAGGGAGATTGCGGAGAAATGGCCGGCGTCAAATCCAGCAGCGCTGGATGAAATCGTTTCGCGCGGGCTCGCGGAGCATAAGGAACATACGGGGCGCCTCGCGAAAATCACTGCAAAAGGCACTGAAGCCCTTGGCATGCGGGAGTTTTCCGCGCGGCGCGCGTATAATGTGCTCGAGCATGTGCCTGAAATACACATCGGAAAAAAGCAGCCATACGTGCAGTTCCTGAACATCATCAGGCGGAAACTGACCGAATTAGGGTTCGTGGAGATGGAGGCGCCGCTTGTGGTGCACGAATTCTACAATTTTGACGTGCTCTTCCAGCCGCAGAACCACCCCGCGCGGGCCTGGACAGACACATACCAACTGAAGAATCCGCAGCGCGCTAAAATCCCCGACCGCGGAAAAATCGCTGCAGTGAAGGCCGCGCATGAAACAGGCGGGGTTTCCGCTTCGAGCGGGTGGCGCTACACGTGGCTTGAGGAAATCGCCGAGAAGCTCATGCCAACCGCGCACGGAACGGCACACAGCGCGAGGCAGCTTGTGAAAGGCGTGCAGGTGCCCGGAAAATATTTCGCGATAGCGCGCTGCTTCAGGCCTGATGTGCTGGATGCAACGCACCTGATAGAGTTCAACCAGGCCGAAGGGTTCATTGCCGGAGAGGAATTGAACTTCACGCACCTTTTGGGGATTCTGGAGCAGTTCGCAAAGGAAATCGCAGGCGCGGAAGAAGTGAAATTCATTCCTGATTATTACCCGTTCACCGAGCCTTCGGTGCAGCTCTCCGCGAGGCACCCGAAACTCGGGTGGGTCGAGCTCGGCGGCGCGGGGATGTTCAGGCCAGAAATTCTGGAGAATTTGGGGATTAGGGGGCAGGCAATTGCGTGGGGAATAGGGATTGACAGGCTCGCAATGTTCAAGCTCGGGATCAAGGACATAAGGCACCTGTTTTCGGATGACTTGCAGTGGCTGCGCGACGCGCCGATGGTTTTGGAGTGAATTGCTGTGCCTACCATTGATATGAGCAAGAAGGACCTTGAAGCCCTCGCTGGAAAAAAATTCGCGCAGAAGGAACTTGAGGAAGCGCTTATGTACGTAAAGGCCGAAATTGATTCAGCGGAAGGCGACGCTTTCAAGGTGGATGTGAAGGAAACAAACCGCCCTGATTTGTGGAGCGCGGAAGGGGTTGCGCGCGAACTGAGGGCGCGCATCGGCAGGGAGCGCGGGATTCCGCAGTACAGGCTTGGCAAATCGGGCCTTGTTGTTACGATTGAGAAAAGCGTGAAGGAAGTGCGGCCGCTCACCGTGTGCGCGGTTGTGAAGGGCGTGCGAATCACGGAGCCTGCTTTGGTGCAGCTCATCCAGCTGCAGGAAAAGGTCGCGCTCACATTCGGGCGCAGGAGGAAGGAGGCCGCAATAGGCATTTACGATTACGGCAAGATAAGGGGCAACATAAGGTATTACGGGGCAAATCCGAAGGAAAAGAAATTCGTCCCGCTCGAATGCAAGGTCGAGATGAGCCTCGAGGAAATCCTCGAAGCGCACCCGAAAGGCAAAGAGTTTGCGGGGCTGCTCAAAGGGAAAAAGCTCTACCCTATTTTCGAGGACGCGGGGGGAGAAGTGCTCTCCATGCCGCCAATCATCAACTCCAATTACTCCGGAAAGGTCACGGAGCGGACACGCGACCTTTTCATCGAGGTGAGCGGCTTCGGCATGGAAACAATAAGCGCCGCCCTGAACGTGATTGTGATGGCACTTGCCGACCGCGGCGGAAAAATCGAAACCGTCACAGTTGTGGATGCCGACGGGAAGAAATTCGCCACGCCGAAATTCGGCACGAAAAAAATTACGGCAGACATTGCCTACCTCAAACGGGTCTCGGGGATTGAGCTGAAGGATTCGGAAATAATTTCGCTGCTTGAAAGGGCGAGGTATGAAGTGAAGAAAAGCGGGAACAAACTGCTGCTCGAGTACCCTGATTACAGGCCAGATGTGTTTCATGCGTGCGATGTCGCGGAAGACCTGCTGATCGGCTATGGGTACAACAGGATAAGGCCGCAGAGGCCTGAAATGGCCGTTACAGGCGAAGAGCGGAAAGAAACCGCCTACCTCGACAAAGTGCGGGATGTTTGCGTCGGCATGGGCCTGCAGGAAGTGCTGACATTCGTGCTTACGTCAAAGGAAAAGCAGGGCGGGCTTGCGGGAATGCAGGGCGCCGAATACGTCGAAATTGCAAACCCTGTTTCCGCGAATTGGAGCGTAATGCGCAGGAACATTTTCCCCGAGCTTCTGGAGTTCCTCTCCAAGAACAAGCACGTTGAATACCCGCAGAACATCTTCGAGGTCGGAAAGACCGCCGAGCCTGACTCAAGCTCCGCCACAAAGGTAAAGGAGAGGAACAAGGTTTGCGCCATACTGTGCGGCAAAGGATACGGATTCACCCAGATAAAATCCGGCTTCGAAGCGCTGTGCAGGGAGATGCAAAAGAAGTGCACGCTCAAGGAGGCTTCGCATCCCGCGCTGAAGGAAGGGCGCTGCGCCGAAATTTCTGGCGATTCGAAAGGGTTCATCGGCGAGCTGAAGGAAGAGGCTGCGAAGAGATTCGGCATAGGGCAGCCCGCGGCGCTCCTCGAAATGGAATTATAAATCGCTGCATTTTGCGGCCTAGAAAAGCCTTGTCTGCTTCGCCTTCACGTTCCTTTCTTCGGCGCTTTCCGGCTCGGGCTCCGCCGCGGGTTCGGCATCCGCGCTTCCTGGGTCCGCTGCCCTGAACGATTCGTGCAGCGGCTTGGGCCTCGCGTTCAGCGAACTCAGCTCCGCCGCGGCCTCGAGCACGGATTGCACCTTTTTTGTCTCGGGAGATGTGCCGAGCAGGAACGCAACCTCCTTTTCATCAAGGCCGAAGGCCGCGGAAAGCGCAATTGCCTTTTCCCTGCCCTGGAAAATCATTTTCAGGTATGGAAGGTCTGCGGAAACTGTCCGGCGCGAGGATGAGTGGGTTTTCTTCCCGATTTTCAGGCCGAGCGACTTCTTCATGGCGCGAAGGCCCGAGGTTTTGGAAAGCATTGAAAGCAGGCCAGGGAACTGGTACATCACAAAATCCGTAGAAGGCTTCTCTTTGGAAAGCGCGACGCCTTCCGCCGCAAGCTCCGTGGAGTAGCGAAGGAAGCCCCAGTGCTGCTTGTTGTAAATCCTTCCGTTGAAAACATCCGCGCGGGAAAGCCTATCAAAAGCAAGCGCGGTATCGGCGCTGTTTGGATACTGGCGCGGGATGTTCTCCTCGACCCAGCTGAAGAGCATATCATTGCTCAGGTCGCTCTGGATTCTGGCAGCGCGCACTTCCGCGAAATCCGTTCCCTTGAAAATGGACTTCATCACGCCGAAAACCTTCTGTTGCCTCTCCCTGTATGAAAGCGACTTCACGTCCTGCATGGCGATGGTTCCTGAAAATGAAAGCGTTTCGAGGTCAAGGAGCGCGGAGCGCATATCTCCTGAAGAGTTGCGGCAAAGTTCCTTGACCGCATCGGGCTCTGATTTCACGCCCTCTGCCTTCAGGATTTCCTCGAGGCGCTTCGCCATGGAAAGGTAGTTGATTTTTTTGAACTCAAACGTGCGGCAAATGAAGCGGAGGGCTGAAATTGCCTTGTCGGAATAAATGTCCGTGGCCGTGAGTATGAGCGGGTTCTGTGAGCCCTTGACAATCGAGGCCATTGCGGAAGAGCCGCCGCGGTCGCGCGAAGTCAGCGCGTCCACTTCATCCAGAAGCACGAGCCTGCGCTGGCCGAACATCGAAGCGTTCTGCGAGGCGGCGCCAGCGACCTTTTCAACCGCGTCTCGCGAGCGCAAATCCGAGCTGTTCAGCTCGACGACATCCCACTTGAACTGCCTTGCAATCAGGTAAGCGAGGCATGTTTTGCCCGAGCCTGTCTGGCCCCAGAGCAGGAGCGGCGGCTGCTTTTCGCCCGAGTTCCACTTTTTTGCCCATTCAGTGGCCTTTTCCGCTATTTCGGAGTTGCCGATGAACTCATCGAAACCCTTCGGGGAATGCTTCTCTGTCCAGAGCTCTGCCATGGAAATAGGTTGCTGGAAAAGGAATAAAAGGCGTGGGTTGCGTGCACCGGCAGAAAACCCTACCTAGGGAAAATATTTTCCCTTGACTTTCTCCGCGGCGGCGATTTTTCCAATAATGCTCCGCCCAACTTTCATGCCACCTACGGCCCCAGGAGCGACTTGATTCCGTTCAGAAGCGGTTCCCTCGGCGCGGCCGCGGAATACTCCTTGGATTTCCCCATGTTCCCCATCTCGACGCTGCGCCCGGATATCAGGCCCTGCTTCTCGAGCTTTGCGAGAATCTCCCTGAGCCTCCGCTCCTTCAGCTTGCCGCCGCCATGCGCCGAATACGCCTCATGGACCCTGCCTGAGAGCATCGGCTGCCCCTCCGCAACCACTTTCAGGAGCAGGAGCTCATCACGTGCAAGGTGCTTCAGGCCCTTGAGGAGCGAGATTGAATCAACATCGGAGAATGCCGCCTTCAAATCCTCCACAAGCACCTGCGCGTGGTTGGCGCGCTCCGCGACCCTGCCCGCCCTGAGCAGCGATTCGAGGGCGACGCGGCAGTCGCCGCCGAGCTTCCCCGCATGCGCGGCAGCCACGCCAATCACATCCTTTGGAACCGCGCCCTTCATGAAAGCGAGCTCCGCGCGCTCGGAAAGAATCTGCTTCAGCTGCGTCGGCGTGTAAGGGCTGAACATAACCGCCTGCTCAGCGAGCGAGCTCCTTATGCGGGAGTCGAGCTTTGAGGTAAGGGAAGAGTCGTTCGAAATCAGGACAATGCCGAGCCTCAGCTTCTCATACTCTATTATGCGCAGCAAATCATAAAGCAGCTTCGAGCTTTCTTCGGTGAGCAGGAGCTGGTCGACCTCATCAAGCACGACAATGGGCGTGAAGCCGCACTTGCGCAGCGCCTCGACAAGCATTGTGAACATCTCATCGGTCGCCAGCCCGCGCCTCGGGACGGCGGCGCCGGCAAAGTTCGCAATCGCGGCGAGCACCGAAGGCCGCGAATTGTACTCGAAGCAGTTCAGGTAAATGCTTTTTGCGCGGCCATGCTCCTCCTGCAGCTCGGCAAGCACGTGCTTGGCGCACACGGTTTTGCCCACTCCAGTGGGGCCGGCGAGGAAAATGTTGAGCGGCTTCCTCCCCTGCAGTATGGGCCTGAAGCACTGCGCCAATGTTTCAATCTCGCGGTCGCGGTGGGGAAGCCTCTCGGGGATGAATTCAGGGTAGAGGAAACGCTCGTCGAGGAACACGCCTTTCTCGGTTCCCTGCGGCTGTGAAAAGAGGCTCTTGCGCATGCATAAATTACGCCGAGGCGGTTATTAAAAGAAGCACAGGGCACTTTTCTTTTTCTCGGGGGTTTTTGCCCTCTTTCTTTTTCGCCAACGTTTAGTTCTCTTTCTTTTTCTCGGGGGTTTTTGCCCTCTTTCTTTTTCGCCAGCGTTTAGTTCTCTTTCTTTTTCTCGGGGGTTTTTGCCCTCTTTCTTTTTCGCCAGCGTTTAGTTCTCTTTCTTTTTCCCGAGGGTTTTTCTTTCTCTTGGAAAGAGAAAGAAAAAGGCTCTGGCACCGGCACCGAACCCCCTCCAAAGGAATATAGTTTGCATGGCAAGTGGGGCTCTTTATGCCGCAATACGTTTTCATTGATGAAAGTGGCGACCTTGGCATGAAAGGGTCAAAATACCTTGTTCTTGCTGCTTTAATTGTCAACGATTTTTCATTCCTTGATAAAATAATCAAAAACATGCGGAGGAGTAAATTTCGCAAGGAGCTTTGCAATTCACAGGAAATTAAGGCCAACCACTCTTCTTCCCAAATAATAAAACACATGCTCTTTAAATTAAGCGAAAGACAAAATGCAAAAGTTTTGGCCATAGCCCTAGAGAAAAGGAAAGTAATCAGCGAATATCTGAAAAACAACAAAGACAAACTCTACAACTACGTGGCGGGAAAACTTGCAAGAAATCTCGAATTATCAGACACAATTATTGAAATCAGGATAGATAAATCGAAAGGAAAACATATGTTACAGTATGACTTTAACAATTACTTCCTCCGCAACCTAAAAACAAAAAATGCTGCACCCAAAATATTCCACAGCAATTCCCATTCATGGTCAGGACTGCAGTTTGCAGACGTCTTGGCATGGGCATACTTCCAAAAATTTGAAAACCAAAATTCCGAATACCTTGACGTTTTGAAAATAGAGCAAGAAGTGTGCCATGTGTGGTAAAAACGCAGACCCTGAAAGCACTGTTGTGCGTGCACCTCAAGGTACACTTGGCTTTCAGGCCTTACCTGCAAACACAAGATGATTAGGCCAACTTAATACAATATCTTTTAGGCATACAAAAGTATACATAAGCCGCACCGGCACCGAACCCCCTCCAAAGGAATATATTCGCCGCAAATGAATAGGCTTCAGGCTCATTAAGGGAAGTTGGGGGGACACTCACTGCTTCTTTATTCACCCTCCCTTAACTCCCGTCCAAGGTTTTACCCGCGAAATAATATGCATACACTCGCCTTACCTTTGTGGCGTTTAGGGTGCGAAAATTATACATAATAAGCTAGCAATTAAAGGTAAGAGATTTGCTAACCAAAATGAAAGGGTTAAAAAGGGCTAAACATCGGAAGTATGGTATGGGCGATTCGCACGGGCGTGGCGGCCAGGGCCATGATGAAAACGGCCACTCGGCGGGCAAAGGCAGCCATGATGAAAAGAATTTCATGGTTGACAACATATTCAACAGGATAACAAGCTTTGTCTCGGATAAAATCGCGAAGCTCGTGCTTTTCCTTTTCATCATACTCACAATCGGGGCAATCATAGGGTATGTCATTGCACTCAGGCGGCTCGACCCGCTTTGGCTTTTCGCTCCGCTGCTGCTCGGGATATTCGCGTATTACGAAAGGGACATCGCAATCCTCATTTTCATCATGCTCGTCATATTGGTAATTTTGTGAGGGAAACCCATGGCAGAGATATCGCTCACGCACACGGATTTCAAGGCGCTCTCATCCGAGTCCCGCACAACGATACTCAAAATGCTCGCCGAGCGGAATTACACGCTTTCCGAGCTTTCGGCAAAGACCGGGATGGCTGCGCCTACAGTAAAGCAGCACGCGACAATACTGGCAGAAACAGGCCTCATCGAGCTGCGCGATGAAGGGAGGAAATGGAAGTATTACGCGCTCACGCGCAGGGGCAGGGATGTGCTCGGTGCGCAGAAGCCGCAGCAAACAAACAACGTGCTCATAATACTCGGCAGCACAATAATCGTTGCGGTGCTCGGGTTCGCGATACTCTCCTCAAATTTGGGTTATTACTCTTCAGGAAGCCTGCCGCGCACACTTGACGTGCAGAGCGAGGCGTCCATAGTGCCGGCGCCTCTTCAGGCAGGCAAGGAGCTGCAGGCGAATGCCACGGGGGGCACAGCAAGCGCCCAAAAGGAAAGCTGCGAGCCGACCTTCGCCGTTGAATATGTGACCACGCCGAACGCGGGGATAAGCGCTTCGGAGGAATACGCCCAAAAATGCTTTGAAGCGGACAATAGGCAGGATTGCGAAAAAATTGATGTTTACAGCGAGCGCACGAACAATTTCGGCGAGCAGGACGGAAAGGCGGATTGCAGCTGGGGCGAGCGCAGTAAAAACCTCCAAAAACCCGAAGAATCCGATATTCGTCGATTGACGAAATAATTATATCCGTTTCTTTCGCATACAATATCATGCACAAAGGATTTTTTGCTTCAATGATTCTGTTGGCGTTTGCAGCGCTCTTCCTCCAGATGAACCGGCTGGAAATTTCCCAAAATGCGGATTTGGAACGCGCCGCGCTGGTTTCGGCTCAGATTGAGGACGCGTCATTTGCAAGGGCGGAGGCGGAAACTTACATTGACGCGGCAATTTCAAATGCAGTGACAGCATCGCTTGTCCCGCCCGTTGAAGCGGAGAAAACGAAGCGCTCGGTTGATTCCGCAATTGTTTCTTCATTCAAAAAATTGGGGATTGAAGCCTATGTCTGCCCGATTAATCGGAATTCCGGAAGGCGCCATGAACCGCTGACGGAAGAAAGCATGGGCCAGCTTTCAAAAGCGATTGCCGCCAAAATGCCCGAAGGCACAATCATCACATACATTGTAACGGGCGGGGAAAGCAAAGGAAAAAAAATCTGCGGAACAATCAAAAGGGGGAAATACTCTTCGCGCATCGAGCTTCCACTCGGCTACAATTACATTGCGGTGGTTCCGTGGCAATAAGCTCCCTTGAGTTTCTGATGGCAGCGGCTGCCGTTGCCGCTTTCGCTTCTTTCGCGCTCTCCGCGGAAAAGGAAATGGCTTTGGATGCAAATGCGTGGGGGAGGAGAATTGCCGCGGAGAACAGCGACTACGCGTGCACCGCCGCAACAAACCTATATTATGCGAATGCGGGCGGAGAGCTGATGCAAGATTCTGCGTGCCCGAGCCTTGGGAAAAGCCAGCCGCTTCTTGCGGAAATTTTTTACGATGGCGGGAAAATACGCGTCAAAGTGGAAAAACACTATGGAAGGGAACAATGAGCGAAAAATTCCTGGGAATGCGCGGAATAATTTTCAGCGCCGACGCGCTCATCGCATCAGTAATGATATTGCTTATGCTTTTCACCGCAGCTTCCGCAATTGAAGCGCGCGCAGGAAGCGCCGCGGTGCGGGGGGAGAACGTGAAACTGGTCGCTTTTGCGGAATCTGTTGCCGAGGCCCTGGTGAAAAACAGGAATGTTGCCAACCCGATGCTGGGCGCTGCGGCGTATGATGCCGCAAAGGCGAGGGTTCAGGGCAATGCCATTGACGAAACTTTGCTGCTTGCGGCAAAGCCCATTGGCTTCAATGGCTATTCAATCTCAGGGCTTTATGAAAGGGGTTCTGGGGGCGGAAAAAAATATTTCGGCGCGATTAAAGACGGCTGTGCCGTTGTCGAAAGGTTCGTAATCATCAAAGGCGTTCCGGAGAGGAAGGCGCTGCTCGGGGTTGTTGTTTGTGCTGAATAACGGGTTCATGTCAGCGGAGGCGGCGGGGGCGTTCATAGTTCTTGCGCTGATAATAATCGCAACAGGAAACGCCCAGCCACAAAATACGGAAAATTTTTCCAAAATGCGCAAATCCGATGATTTGCTTATTGTGTGGGCAGTGGCACACCCCTCGCAAGAGGAAATGCTCGCTGACGCCGAGCTTGTTTTTGGAGGCGGAAGATATTCCGTGCTGGAAAACGGCGAGTTGCTGCACGGCAGCGGCAAAGGAAATACTGTTCGCAGCATTCGGGCGCAAGGAATTGCGGGCGGGAGGGCGCTAACCATAATCACGGAATAGGACAAGGTTGCCTGAAATTTTCCGCAGCGAGAACCCTATGCTGCCTTTCGCTTCGCCCTCGAAATTGCAGCGCATGCCTTCCGGCAGTTTTATTTCTTTTTCAGCGATGCCGTTTTTTTCCACAGCAATGACACATGAGCCGCCGTAATTTGAAAATCCCCACGGATTCAGGGCGTGAGCGTGAAGCCTCAGCGAAGAACCGTTGCCCAAAAGCGAGAGGTTTCCTGCAGCTGCTTCGGCGCTGTGCGCGAACGCACGCGCTTCCTGCAAATCAATTGCCGCGAACGCCGAGCTGCGAGCCGAGGAAAAACCGGCGAGAATGAGGGAAAGGATACCCAAAGCCGCTGCTGCAAGCGCAAGGAGCTCAAGGGAAACCTGTCCGCGGATTGGCATCAGATATCATCTATTTCCTTGAAAATCGAGTCGGATTTTTTCGAGAAAACGTCCGCGCCCTTTTCCGCGGTCTTTTGGAGCTGGGAAACAAGGAGCAAAACGATTGCAACAACCGCGGCAAGGACTATTATCAGCTCTATGGAAACCTGGGCGCGCTCCCATGCGCCTTTGGAATCGTGAAATTCCGGTAACATGGTGAAATTACGCTCAAAACAATTTAAAAATAGTACGTCAATTGCCGAATAATCTATTATGTGGGTTTTTTATGGGTTTTGAAATTCAATTCAGCCATGAACAGCCGCGAAATGAACGACCTCATAATCAGCTGGCTCACAATAAGCTTTGCGTTTGCATGGATTGGCACGCGAATCTTCAGCCCTGCCGGAGCCGCGGAATTCACGGCACAACTCGTTATTATGCTTGTTGCCGTTGGGACAGGGTTCATACTCCACGAACTCGCACATAAGTATGTGGCAATTCATTACGGCGCCCATGCGGAGTTCAGGGCGTGGCGCGAAGGGCTTCTTCTGGCAATAGGGCTGGCGATTTTCACCAATGGCGCGTTTGTTTTCGCCGCCCCGGGAGCGGTGTATGTCTTCGGCAATAATATAAGCGTGAGGAAAAACGGGATAATCTCGCTTGCGGGCCCCGCAACGAACCTTGCAATAGTCCTGGTTTTCGGCTCAATGCTCCCGCTAGTGGGGGCGAATGGATTTTTGGGCGGAATCCTGCTTTCCGTGATGTACGTGAACTTTTTCCTCGCCGCGTTCAACATGATTCCTTTTTTCCCGCTTGACGGGAGCAAGGTGTTCATGTGGAACAAGGCTGCGTGGCTCGCCACAACCCTCATTGCCGCTGCGGGCGTTTTTTTCTTCCCTTTCATTGCGGCAATTTTCGCGGGAATTTGACAAACGGAAAAGCAGTTTAAGCACTTAAGCACGATATTGAAGCATGAAAATACTAATTGGGTTGTGCGCCGCCGCCCTGATTCTCTTGCTTTCGGGGTGCTCACAGGAAAAAGCGTGCGCGCAGGTGATTACTCCGGCGGTTTCGCCTGATGGAACGTGCAAGGAGTTTACGACCCCCTGCGAAGTTCCGGTTGGATACACGCTCGTTGACAAATGCGGGCAGAACGGCTCCGGCCCGGTTGTTGTGCCTGATTTATGCGCGGGAGTAGCATGCGGGGACAAGTGCATCGGCACCACATTCTACTCAAACGGAACGTGCTCGCTCGGCGTGTGCACATACGCACAGCAGAACCCTTACAACCAATCATGCATGTCTCCCAGCCAGAGGAGATTCGTATTCGACGCGAATCTTTTGTTCTGCGATTACGACGCGATAGTCCACAAGTACACCCTCTTCTACCAGATAAGGAACACCACTGAGAATGTACCCACTTACAGGGCCACAATATGGGTAAAAGTGCCCTCGATAAATTACGGCTCCTATAAAACAATACAGTCGAACTATGCAAAAGGGAGGATTCTCTGGGAGGAACAGGATTACAGCTTCCTCGGCACGAGGTACAGGGGGCAGGCGTGGGAGATTCGCGGCCAGAACACTTTCGGGCCGCTGGAATTCCAGCTCATTTACTGCGAACCGGAATTCTCCACAAAGGAACAGTGCGTGCCCGAAACTGGAATCGTGGTTGCGACGGGGAGCACTGCGGAGCTCTGCAGCGCGCCGGTAGGGGCAAATTGAATTAAAAAATTGGCCCGAAAAACCTTTGCCTCACTTGGGGCCGGCATGCCGTAATACGCACGTCATCTCACATATGAAGGCCTGAACGCCTGCGCGACAGTTGACTTGAAAGCCTCGTAGGCGTCGCTCGTCTCCTTTGAGATCGAGGGCGTGACCTTTTTCATGGCGGCCTCGAAATGCAAAAGCTTGACTTCGGAGGGCTTGAAGTGCGACTCTTCAAGGGAAATCAGCGCAGCCTCCCTTATCAGGCCTTCGATGTCCGCGCCGCTGTAGCCCTCGGTCTTCGAAGCGAGGTCGTCAATCGAAACGTTGCGAGCAAGCGGCACGTTCTTCGCGTGTATCGAGAAAATCGCCTTCCTTGACTCCAAATCCGGGGCAGCCACCCTCACAATCTTGTCAATCCTTCCAGGCCTCAAAAGAGCGGGGTCGATAAGGTCGGGCCTGTTTGTTGCCGCAATGAAAACAACTCCTTTCAGCTCCTCGACGCCGTCGAGCTCTGTCAGCAGCTGGTTGACCATCCTCTCGGTTACGCCCGAATCGGCGGACATCCCGCGCCTCATGGCTATGCTGTCAATCTCGTCAAAGAAAATGACAACCGGCGAAACCTGGCGGGCACGCTGGAAAACCTTGCGAATCCCCTTCTCGCTCTCGCCCACCCAGAGACTCAAAAGCTGCGGCCCCTTGATGCTGATGAAATTCGCCTCGCTCTCTGTTGCGATTGCCTTTGCGATGGCGGTCTTTCCGCAACCCGGGGGGCCGTAAAGCAAAATGCCACGCGGCGGCCGGATACCCATCTTCTGGAAAGACTCCGGATTCTTCAGCGGCCATTCAACGGCCTGCTTCAGCTCGTTCTTCACATCCAGAAGGCCGCCGATGTCGGACCACTTGACATTGGGAACCTCAATGGCGACTTCCCTCAAAGCAGAGGGCTGGACATCTTTCAAT
Organism: uncultured archaeon; assembly: GCA_964372565.1. Classification (GTDB taxonomy): domain Archaea; phylum Iainarchaeota; class Iainarchaeia; order Iainarchaeales; family Iainarchaeaceae; genus UBA10205. Next base: position 15,960 of record CAYJRH010000002.1, on the reverse strand, counting down.
GCCTCGAGGAAGTCCTCGCGCTTGACTTCCATTGATTCGAGGACCTCTGACGGAATTGTTTCCTCCTCGAGATTTATTTTCGGCAGGTAGCGGCGCAGCGCCTTCATCGCGGATTCCTTTGCCAGCGATTCCAAATCCGCGCCCACAAACCCGTGCGTGATTCCGCCGAAATAATCAAGGTCAACGTTCTTCGCGAGCGGCATCCCGCGAGTGTGAATCCGCAGTATGTCAAGCCTGCCTTTCTTCGAGGGAACGCCGATTTCAATCTCGCGGTCGAAACGGCCGGGCCTGCGCAGCGCCTCGTCGATGCTGTTGACGCGGTTGGTTGCGCCGATGACAATGACCTGCCCGCGCGACTCCATCCCGTCCATTGCGGAGAGTATCTGCGCGACAACGCGGCGCTCGACCTCGCCGACAACCTCGTCGCGCTTCGGGGCAATCGCGTCTATTTCATCGAAAAAAATTATTGAAGGCGCGTTCTTCTCCGCTTCCTTGAAAACCTCGCGGATGCGCTCCTCGGCCTCGCCGACGAATTTTGAGTTGTGCAGCACCATGAGGGAATGGCCAGCAAGGAAATTATTGAACGGCTCAACAGTGAGGTCAAATAATTCCTTTTCGCCTTCTGCAATGACATTGGTGACCTTCGCCCACCGAAGTTGCGCATTCGCTAAATTCTCCAAGGGCTTGCCATTATTCCCGAAAAGCGAGCAAATCTCCTCAAGCTTCCTTACTGTCAGCGGGTCCCTTCCGGAAATGTACCGTTCAGTCGGCCCTTCCGGGAGGTTTTTGCCGTAAATGAGATTCTTTTCCGGCTTTATTTTTTTGAGCAGCGGGCTTATGTCAGGAATGCTCAAATCATCGCCTTTCTTCTTTCTCCCGGCGTACCATTTCCTGATAATGGAATACTTTTTCGTTTTGGATTCTATCAGTTCAGCGAATATTTCCCTTGACCTGTTCCCAACGTATGTCAGCGCCCACATGTCAGAAAGCTTTGTTTTCCATGGCTTGATTTCTGCTATCAGCCCCAGCTTTTTGCCCAAAACCGACAACTGTTCAAGCACGGCCCTCGTGATAGAATAAATCCTTATTGTAGGATAGCCGCCGACTCCCTTACTTGTGGTGCCGTCACCTTCCCAAAATCCCCTTATAAAAGAGGCGATTTCTTCTTTCGAAAGTGAAAAAAACCATTTTGGAAGGGAGTAATTGCCTTTTCTCCCAATGGGGCTGCCAAGCACTTCTGAAAAGAAATGCCTGAGTGTTCTGGAATAGCAATGTACGCGATTACTCTTTATCTTTGGGTTCATGCCGAAAACTGATTTGCACAGCTGCGCAAATTCATTAAGCAGAACAGGGTCATTGTTGGAAAAATGCAGGCCGTCCTCATCTATGTTCCCTTCGGAATACATGAAACCTAGTATTCTCATGAGTTCCGGCGAGGTTTTTTTTGGGAGAGAAATGAAGTTTCCGTCCGTGCTCCTCTCCATATGGCCAATTTTCACTCCCAGGACTTTTTCATTTTTGCGCAGGGCTGAGAGTTTTTTTACGCCGCCTGAAGTTTTTACCATGGTGGCATCCGGAAACCCGCGCAGGTAATCGCCGAAGTCATGGCTCTTGCCTTCGGGCAATGCGGACGCAACTGCAATCTTTTCTCCGGCCCTCAGTTCCGAGGCGATTTTCCACACGATGCCACCAAAAGAATCCAGCATCGCAAATGGCTGGTTGGAGGAAACTACCACCTCGTCCCCGAAGCTTGTTTTGACCCTGTAAGTTTTTGCGCGCAGCTTTGTGAGGTGGGTCACTTTCCCTTTCTCGATTTTGAGCTCATTGTTTAGCGAGTATACGGATAACGGCTCTTTAAGTTCCACAATCTTCAGCTTCCCGTCATTTATCAAAGTCCCGCTTTTCAAAGCAGCCGAGAACATCCCTTCCGCGCTCTCAAAACCCCTGGGGTTGGTCAGGATTGGAGTATTTCCTTCAACACACATTATGCTCGGGCTTGATATCGAAATGAAATGCGCCTGCGTTTCGTTCGCAACCGCCTTTGCGAGCAGCGTTTTCCCGGTTCCAGGGGGCCCGTAAAGCAGCACGCCTTTCGGCGGATTGATGCCGAGGCGCCTGAAAATCTCGGGGTGCTTCATGGGCAGTTCAATCATCTCCCTCACCCTTTGCACCTGGTCCTCCATTCCGCCGATGTCCTCGTAAGCAACCTTAGGTATCCCTGCTATTCCGTCCTTGACAGGCTCCTCCTTCAGCACGAATTGCGTGAAATCGGTGACTTTTACTATGCCACGCGGGTTTGTGTCGATGACCTGGTAAATGAAGCCCGAGCCGAACACGCTTATCAGTACGCGGTCGCCCTTGTTCAGCGGCCTGCCGATGAAATTCTTCTTGAGGATGCGGTCATACCCCGAGGCAATGATGCGCACTTCCTGCGTCGGGGCGAGCACAACGCGCTTCGCCTCGGTGAACTCGGCTTTCTGCACATTTACTTTTTCGCCGAGGCCCACGCCCGCGTTCTTGCGGATGAGGTTGTCCATCCTTATGATGCCCTTGCCCTCGTCCTCCTGGCGCGCGGGCCATATCACTGCGGCGGTTTTCTGCGAACCTGCAATTTCTACAATGTCCCCTGAAGTGACGCCGAGGTCCTCCTTTGTGCGCCTGTCAAGCGTGATAATGTTCCTTCCCACATGCGAAGGGTCGGGTTCCTCCACGCGCAGGGAAACCTGCCTGTGCTTTCCTTCAGCCATGCAAAAGGAGAAATCGGTAACTAATAAGAATATAACTAATTGGCAAGGCGCGAAAATTCCTGCAAATTACCCTGAAATCGCAATCCCGCCGCTGGGAAGGAGCGCGACAATATCGTCAAGCGAGAACTGCGCCGATTTTCCCGCATTCTGCCTGAAGAGCGAAAGGGCCTTTTTGGCGGCGTCTCCTTTATCCATCCCGCCAACGGATACATTCAGGGAAAAACCCGCCATCTTTTTGACCGCTTCAGGCGGCCCTGAAAAAACTTCGAAAGTGCCGCCTTTCTGCGCGTAGCCAACCGCGAACTCGAGCGGTGTTTTCCTGAACCACTCGCGCTCCCCACGAATCATGAACGCGCCAGTGCCCATCGACTCGCCGCTCTGCGCGGTTTTGCTAACCTGCTCGGGGCGCACGGAGTAAACGTCAACCGCGGCAAGCTTGAACTGCCACGCCTTTGAAAAAACCGCGGCGAAAATCGCGGCCTCGGCCCTTGATTGCGGGCCGGGAACCCTGCCATCCGATTTCAGGATTGTATGCGCCGCACCCTGGATGTCGGCATGGAAATAAACATCTCCCGCCCCCATGTGCCTTTTTACAACATCATCGTTGCCCCTCGCGTCCCTGCCCGAAATCACGAGAAAGCCCTCGCTTGTGAAGAACCAGTGGAACTTTTCATGCCATTTGCGCTCGCGCCTGATTTTTAGAAGGGTTTCCTTTGGCAGGGAGCCTTGCCTCTCCGCCAGGATTTTCCGCTCGAGCTCGGCTTCCCCTTTTTTGAGGCCGCCGAGCTTCCGCTTCGCCTTCTTCGCCGCTTCAAAATATGCGGAGGCGTTCTCCTTCACGCCCCTGCGCAAATCGATCGTGACGCGCAAATCAAAGCCCCCTCGCTTTCCTTATTGAGTGTATCAGCGAGTCGGTCCTCGAATCAAGCTTGTAGAACGGCTCCGTGACATAAAAGATTTCCCGCGCCTTGACAAAATCGTAAATGCCAGGAAGCTTCTCGAAGTACTTCAGGCCGACGCCCTTGTGGTAGGATTCTATGTCGCGGTAAATGTGCCGCGCAAGGAGGTTCCAGTTCCCCGAGCCTATTATTCCTGAAAGGAAATAAAGGTTCTCGTCCTTCTTAACCTCGTCAAGGAATTTCCTCATGAAATCCCTGTCCGAAAGGTCAACCTGCAGGAGCGTCAGCACCTCAAGCTTGTAATCGAACTTCCTGAAATCGACCTTCGGCCCATAGCCTGTCAGCAGCCCCTCTTTCGCGAGGAAATCAATCGAAGATTTTATTGTGGCCTTGTGGTAGCCTGTCAGCTTCTGGATATGCCTCAGGTTAGGGGTAACGCTCCCTGTTTTGAGGAGCGCCGCGAGGATGTTCAGCCTCACCTCGTCATCCATCTTCATTACACCAGCCATGCAAATCAATATACTTTTGGCACAGCCGATTTAATAATAGGTGTGAAAAATGGACAGTTAAAGCCACTGAGATTATATAAACTATAGAGGGCGTATTATGATTGCAAAGAAAATAGGGGGAATCCAATCCTAAAAAGTGAATCCAAAGCGGGATGGGGTTATAGGCTCACCAAGCTGGAAGACACCTTCCAAAAAACCCCATCCGCTTCTCTTTCTTGTTTTATTGAATTCCGCAAATAACAGGTTTATATCCCTGAAGCAAGAATATTCAATATGCTTCACCGTTTCAAACAATTACTTTCAAATATTCGAAAACTCGGAAAAGGCTTACGAAATATTAGATACAAACCTAATCAGAACGAGCTTCTCGACGCGGTAAAACGCATGCGCCAAGGCGAAACAAAATTGACAAGAGGCAAGCCGCAAGCTTTTAGAGAATCAGTGGCAAGGGAACTGATTGCCAGGCAATACGTTCTCCCCGAGTTAAGGAAAATACTTGGCGGCAAGATGGTAGCGCTACTCTTAAGCGGAAGCGCCCAAACAGGAATAAGGAAGACCACTCTCGCAGGGAAAAACCAAACAGAAAAATCCGACCTTGACCTCATTTTAATTATTTCAGAGCCAAAATGGGGAGGCGAATTCATAGTCGATTCATCGCCAAAATTAGTATTAAGCCATGAATCGCATAACCAAATTGCACTGATGCGGGTTTCCATTCAAACATTAGCCGAATCCCTGGAAAAAACTTTTGGGTTCCCTCTTCACATGGCAACCTATGATACCGCAGAATTCGAAAAACACTATAAGCCAACGGCATATAATGAGAACATATTGGCGCATCAGACAGTGTATGGGCAAAAATGGATGGATGAATTCAGGGGTAGGTTGACGCCAAATTGGAAGAAGGGAATGCCTGGCCTAAAAAAATCTATTTTGAAAAACACGCCAAAATACCGTGACAGGAATTGAAATATCATCACTCGGCATTACTTTCGGGTTTGGCGACTTTTGCATTTTCATCAGCCGATACAGAAGCCTGCGCTTTCGCCGCTGCCCGCGCCTTCCACTCGGCCTTTGTCTCGCATTCTGGGTTGACGCACATCTCGAACCTGTAGCGCTGGCCGATGATTTTGATTTTGGGGGTGCCGCATTTTTCGCAAACCGTGCCGAGAACCTCCATTTTCCCTTTTTGCGGGAGCGGGAACGTGTTCGTGCATTTCGGGTAATTTGTGCACCCGAGGAAACGCTTCCTGTTTTTGCTGATGAGCACGCGCAGCAGGCCGCCCTCGCACTTGCCGCATTTCCCGACAATGGAATCGCTGCGGAGCGCGGAGCGCAGCTCTGACCCGATTTCATCCTTGCTCTTGAGCATTTTCTCGAGCACCTTCATGAGGAGCGCCCTCGAACCGTTCACAACCTCGGCCTTGGATTTTTTCCCCGCGGCAACCTTGTCCATCTCCTTCTCCAAAAACGAAGTCATCTCCGGCTTTACCGCATCGACCTCATGCTTTTCCAGCGAATCGACAACCGCAAAGGCGATCTTGTTCGGCTCGATCGCCTTGATGCCTGAAATATACTGGCGGCCGTAGAGCTTCTGGATGATTGAATGCCTCGTGCTTTTCGTGCCGATTCCCAAATCCTCCATAAGTTTGAGGAGCGTTGACTGGCTGTAGCGCGAAGGAGGCTGGGTTTCCTTTTCAAGCATGTCAAGCCTGTCAAGCTTCACGCTCTCGCCCTCCCTGAGCTCCGGCAAAATGACTTCGGTGATTTCCGAATAGGGGTAAACGGCTTTCCAGCCCTGCTCCAGGATTTTCTGGCCGTGCGCGACAAATGGCTCGCTTCCGAGGAAAATTTCCACTGCGAGATTTTCGGTTACCGCGTCATCCGAAAGCGTCGCGAGGAACCTGCGGCAAATCAGCTCATAAATTTTCCAGTCATGCCCGCTCAGCTTTTCCTTCGGCGCGGCAGTGACCGGGTGTATAGGCGGGTGGTCCTTTGTTTCCTTCTTGCCTCTCGAGGGCCCGAGGGCTTTCCTCGCCAGCAGGGCCTCGGAATCCTTCCTGAACTCGCTTACTTTGGACAATTCCCCAAGAACTTCGCGAAGGCCCAAGGTTGCCGAATAAACCGTGTTGTCGGTGCGGGGATATGAAGTGTAGCCCATCTGGTAGAGGCGCTCGGCGGAATCCATTGCCTGTGCGGCGGAGAAGCCTATCGAAGTCGCCTGCCTCAGGAAATCGGTCGTGTTGAATGGCGTAGGTTTCTTCAGCACGCGCTTCTGGCGCTTGATGCCCTTTACCGTGCCGTGGGTGTGCTTCTGGAGGTGGATTGCCTCGGCCTCGCTTTTCCCCCAGAATTTGCCTTTCCTGTGCTCGGCCTCGAATTTTTTTGAATCCTTCTCGAAAATCGCTTTAAGTTCCCAGTAGGTTTTTTTCCTGAAAGCGAGCCTTTCCTTTTCCCGTTCAACTATCAGGGCGAGCGTGGGGCTCTGCACCCTCCCGACGCTCAGGTAATCCTTGCCGAGCTTCCCCGAAACAAGCGACAGGAAACGCGTGAGCACCGCGCCCCAGATCAAATCTATCTCTCGGCGCGAATCCGCGGAATCGGCAAAATTGTAATCCACTTCAGCGAGCTTTGCGAATGCGTCGGTAATGTCCTTCTTTGTTATTGCGGAGAAGTAGGCGCGCTTTGCCCTGATTTCCGGGTTGGATGCCTTGAGGTAGTTGAGGGCCTCTACTCCGATGCTCTCGCCCTCGCGGTCCGCATCGGTTGCAATTACGACTTCGTCGGCGCTTTTCGCAAGGGACTTGAGCCCGTGTATTATTTCGGCTTCGGTGCCCGTGTACTCGATTTCGGCGTCAACCAGCTTTTTCAAATCGGTGCCGACCCAGTAGCTGTACTTTTTCGGGAATTCGACATCGGAAATGTGGCCGCGCAGCGGGACCACGACCCAATCTTCAGCGCCGATTGTGAAGCGGAAGACCTGCGCCTTGCCTTCCATAGAAGCGGGAACGCTTTTGCCGGCGAGAAGCTGCGCAATGTTCCTTCCTGCGATGGACTTTTCGGCGATGACGAGCTTCAGCATGATTACCAAGTGATTTAACCAGCGCAAGAAAATTTAAAGTGGGCAGTGTGGGTGCGCTGTTAAAGCTCCCTAAGAAGCTCTTTGCCTTTAAGCGTTATTTTGTAATGCCTGAAATTCTTTTGATTTGGGGTGATGCACTTCACTAATTTTCCCTTTTCGAGTTCGATGAGGCTCCTTGAAACGCTTGACTGGTAAAGGTTCAGTTCCCTTGCCAGTTCGGACGGTGTTTTTGGCGAGTTGAGCTTCCCGAGTATCATCTTTTTTGTGTTGCTTCGTTTCAGCTTGGCAATTTCATCGTACATTTATATGATGACCAGCCAGTGATTTAAGGCGAGTCATAACACCAGCATAACATCTTTATAATAATTTCGTAGCATCTTTTTGCATGGTGGTTGCATGAAGTTTAAACTCGGTAATTGCACGGCAATTATTTTGGTGGCTGTGCTTTTGACATTCGCCGGATGCTCTGGAAAGGCGGAAAAGGTTTCCACGACGAATACTGGAAGCGTGCCTAAAGAAACAGGAGGCACTGCGCAGGAAAATACGGTTAATCCGGTCAAAGAACAGACTACTGAAAACAAAAATCCGAATGTAAATGTTGAAAATGGTGAAATCGGCTCAGTATACAAGATAAAATACACGAATACTGAGTATGAAATTACCCTAAAGGAAGCCGAATTTGTGAAATCTGACAACGCCTATTTCGATAAAGAATACCTTATGGCATTCTTTGAAATCAAGAATACCGGCGACGATACAGACTTTTTCACTCCATCAATCTATGGGGAAGACCCTGAAAAAGAAAAATACGATAGGACGATACCTATAGGATTGTCAGACAAATATGGCAAAATACTCGGTTTTATCAAGCAATTGAACCCTGGCCAAAAGACAAGCGGATGGGTGGCAATAGAAAAGCCTGCGGGTACCAATATCGTGTTGCTGTACTTTGAATACACAAACCCATTCTTAAGTGATAAGCCAGGATACATAAAATATCCGGTTACAGCAGGCGGATGAACTCATCGCGCGAAATGCCGGCTTGCCTGAGAATTGAGAGAAGCGTGCCCGGGACGATTCGCCGATGGTTCGGAACAGTTACGCGCCTGAAAGGCTCTTTGTTTTCCCTTAGAATGAAATGGCTGCCGGCCTGGTGGTCGACCTCAAAGCCCATGGCAAACAATGCCTTCACGACTTTTATTCCTGAAAGAACCGGCAATTTCATGAATGCAAAAAGCCCGAATAAATTATTAGACTGAGACGGATTCTATTTCAATCGTTTTCCCGTAAATCCTTTCTTCGGGATGCTTCCGGACGCTTCCAAGATAGCCGGATATCGCGTCTTTTATGTTCACCAGCGCCTCGGCTTTTGTTTTACCCTGCGAAATGCAACCGGGCAAATTCGGAACCTCGACAACATACCATTTTGTTTCCGAATCCCTTGTCAGAACGACCTTGTATTCCATGACACCACAAATATAACTGCACGTCCGCAGAATTTAAATCTATAAGTTCGATGGGCCTGAATTTACCGGACTCATTCTAGGGTTTTCTGCAATGAGAACGCGGGCAGCGCCTTGGATTTCTTCACTTCGGAAATCACGACAAGCGTCTTGATGTCGAGGACGCCGTCAAGGGTGCCGAGGCGCTCGATGAATTTTTCCGCGCTGTCAAGGTCGGGGACTACAAGCTTCGCAAAAATGTTGTACTCGCCGAGGACCTGGTAAAGCTCGATCACGTAATCAAGCTCTGATAGGCGCTTTATCACATCGCGGTTCTTTGAAAGCTCGGAGCGTATCTGCACATAAACAGGGTTTTCATACCCGAGGGCCTTGAGGTTCAAATCGGCGGTTATTGAGTTTATAATCCCGCGGCGCTTGAGGCGCTCAACCCTTTTTTTTATTGCAACGTCGGTGAGCTTTACCTCCCCCGCAATCGCGCTGAATGAGGCCCTCCCGTCTTCAAGAAGCAGCCCGAGAATCTTGTGGTCAATCTTGTCCAGAACTTCCAAAAACAAACCCCCGAATAGACTATTCCGAACGCAAAAGCATTAAAAAGTTAAGTTTCCGAAAAAAGCGTGTTTGGGGGCTTCACTATGGTTAAGAATTTTTGTGCCCCCTTTATTGGCGTGGACAAAGGGAACCAGATAAGGGAAAGCCTGCAGCAGATTGCCTTTGAATTGCAGGAAAGCGGCGCGACAAAGTGGCAGGCCCTGAAAATCCTGAAGGGCCTTGAGGGCGCCGAAATTACGGAACAGCAGCTGAGGCGGAAGGCTTCGGAGATGCTCTCTGCGCTCAACCCCGAAGCCGCGAAGACCTTCAGCTCTTTTGAGAGGATGCGTGTTTACACTTCCGCCCAGAAGCTCGAGCCATTCGACAGGGGCAACATAATCAAGTCGCTGCTGAAGGAGACCGTTGTCAGCAGGCATGTCGCGGAAAAAATAGGCTCCGAAGTCGAGGGGAAAATCAAGGACATGAAGCTCGAGTACCTGAACACGCACATCATACGCGAAATGGTGAACGTAAAGCTGCTGGAGTACGGGCACGAGCCCGTGCATTCGCAGTACGCGAGAATAGGGATGCCGGTTTATGAAGTCCGGAGGAAGCTCTCAGCGGGAATGTTCGAGAATGAGGAGATTCTGTCCGAATACAATTGGCTCGCGGAAATACCGCAGAAGGCGAGGCAGCTGCATTTCGAGGGAGCCATCCACATCTTCGCCGCCCATGACTTCTCATCCAGGATATTTGCCGCTTCGCGCTTCGTGCCAGGAAACGCGGAGGACATTGCGCTTGAAGCCAAAAAAAATGACGCGCTGTGCACCGAGCCGCTGACGCTGAGGGCGCTCAACTTCTCCTGCGTTTCCGCCTCAAAGCCCACGAAGAAAAAAGTGAAGGGCGCATGCGATTATTTCGGGAAAATTTTTTCGCTCACGGGAAAGCCGCGGCCCGCTGAACTCGCACTTTATGTTGACGAGCGCTGGGAGGACTACGGCAACCGGAAATCCGCGGCAATGTGGTTCGCAAATTGCATGCTCGGAGACCGAAAGGCCTTTTTGCAGCCTTATCTTTCCCTGGAGTCGAAATACCAGCTCAAGCTCATCGAAAGGAAAAGCCTTTCTTCAGGGGTTTTGATTTCAAATGGCATGCGAAGCGGGCAGTGCGTTTTCGGCAACGCGCTGTACGCGGGCGAAAAGCACGGGATTTCCCAGCCTGTTGGAGTCAACCTGCGGAAAGTTGCTGAACAGGCGCTCGGAAGGGAGGAGAAGTTTTCCCCCATGGTTGAAGAAATTGCAGGATTGGCAACAGAAATAGTTGCAAAAAAAATGGATTGCCTCTCGAAGAGGCCGTATTTTGAAAAATGGATGGAGGCAGAAACGGAAGGCGCCGCGTTCCTTTCAGGGCTTTGGCAGGCCGCGCTTGCGATCAGGCAGGATGACCCGCCTTCGGCGGCAACTGAAATAATCAATGCTTTCCATGGCCGCGGGTTGGCGGTTTCCGCATTGGGGGATGATGCTGTTGCAAGGAGGTTCGGCGTCAAGGAACTGCACGATGAAAGCAAAAATATGCTTCTCAAAGCCGGGGCAAAGGCGAGGAAGGCTTTTGCCTTTGCCTACGCGGCGTCAAGCCTGAAGGAAGCCGAGGCGCTTCTCGAGGAATGCCCGTTCGTTGAATTTGCGCCGCAGCGGCAAAACACTGAACAGAAATGAGCGCAGATATATATTTTGTCCCTGCGAAAAATCAGCGGTTTGTGAAGTGCTCGTAGCTGCTGATGAGGGAGAACCTTTCCATGTACACCTGCGTCTTCAATGCCTCGAAAAAAGGCACGAGCACAACAAGCGCAATCAGGAGCGAGAGGTAGCTGCCGGCAAAAAGGAAATAATCCGCCAAATATTCCAGGAGCTGCAGGAGCAGAAGAGTTACAGCCCCGAAAGCCGAAACAAGGAGGAACGTTCCCGGATTCTTGATTATGAAGTCCCAGTTTGAGAGGACGGATGCGGCAAGGCCCTCCTCGTCAACGACGATTGCCTGCGGAAGGAAAATGAACGAGGCCGAAACCAGCAGCAGGGCAAGGTTCACGAGCGCGAGCGGGACTCCAATCTCAAGAAGGAGTGTCGCTGCAACCGCCGCTATTATGGTGAAAATGGCGAGGAACCTGAAGTATTTGAGGCCGAACTTCTGCACCTTCTCCCTCAAATAGTAATTGGTTTTGACTGAACTCAGGTCGCGGCGCACGGCAAGGACCATGACGCACACTATTACCGAGTAAAAGAAGAGGAAGGCGAGGGTGAGGCAGAGAAGCAGAATGATTTCGAGGAGCGGCTGCTTCAGGAAACCGTAGCCTATGAGCACGGTTCCCGAAGAAACAATGGCATTGGAAATCCAGGCGAAAGGAAGGGCGAAAACAAGCAACAGGGCGAACGCCAGCGCGCTGGGAAGATTGCCGAGGTAAGCCCTTACAGAGTGCAGGTATTCCATCCGAAAAACCAGTAAGAAAAAGGCCCTGAAAGGATTAAAAAAGCGATTCCGGGCACCTTCCCAGAACAAAGTTCTGGGAGGCCTCGCAAAGCACTGCTTTGCAAGATGCCTCTCGGCAGTGAACTGAACAAATGGGCATATTCCTGTTATTTCGCCTCTGCGGGAGGCTCGAAATATTCAATAAGCATCCTCGCGCCCCAGCCGAGCACGCCGGCGACGACAAAGTAAAGGTACTGCGACTGCACAAACATGTTCCAGTAATTGAGGCCGAATGGCGAAACGTCGATGCAAAGGAAAAGCGCGCATCCAGCATATGTGCCGTTGGTTGCGAGGAACAGCTGGTTCCCATAATACCACCAGACAGAAAGCTGGTAAGCGAGGAACGAAAAAACGAAGTACAAAATAGGGAAGGAGTAAATGAAATGCCTGCCGAACCCGAACTCCGAGCGGAGGTATGGGATGAGCATGTAAATGAAGAAGAACCCGGCAATTGGGGTGAACCAGAGCATGTAGTCAAGCCTCCAAATGCCGTTGCTGAAGTCCCACGCCTTTACTCCCAAAGATTTGCTGAGAAAGTTGCCGAGGAAAAAGAGCAGCGCATATGAAGCGAGGAAAAGGAAAAAAACCTTCAGCGAACGCGAATCCATAAAACCTACTGAAAGTGCCGCAATCGGTTTATAACAATTATGATTCGATGTTTTTTCATGGCCCAGATAGAGCTGCCATGGATAGAAAAATACAGGCCCGAGAGGCTCTCCGATGTCGTCGGCCAGAAGGAAATAACCGGCCGCCTCGAGAACTATGTCAAGAACAGGACAATGCCAAACCTCCTTTTTGCGGGGCAGGCAGGGGTGGGCAAGACCAGCAGCGCAGTGGCGCTTGCGCGCGAAATGTTCGGCGAAAATTTCCAGCAGAATTTCCTTGAGCTTAACGCGAGCGTGACTGGGGATACGCCAGTGCTCGTGCGTGAGAACGGGAGAATAAGCCGGACAACATTCTCTGAAATAGCCAAAAAATATTTCCAGGGAAGTGAAGGCTATTCATTCCCTGAAAAACTCGAAACACTTTCAATTGACAAAAATTATGCAATAAAATTTATGCCGGTGAGCCTAATCTCCAGACATAAAGTCGGCAAAATAGCAAGGATTGTTTTTGAGGGCGGGGAAGTAAAAACCAGCCTGAACCATTCGGTTATAGTGCTTGACTCCCACGGAAATCTGGCGGGAAAAGAATGCAAAGACGTGAAAAAGGATGATGTGCTCTTGTCCTTCAATCAGGAAGTTGAAACCGCAAAAGAGCAGGTAATAGACTTCAATGAATACCCGCTAAAGGAAGCGAATTTACTGCGGAGCGGCATGATACCAAATCCGAAAATAACGCTTAAACTTGGGCAAATTAGCATGGACGACGATTTTGCGTGGCTTTGTGGACTCTACCTTGCAGAAGGGTGTGCGTCATTCAACAGGAAAGGCTCAAGTGGCGTAACTATTTTTACACTTGCGTACCCAAAAGAAAAACCGGTGGCGGAAAGAATTTCGGAAATATTGGCAAGAAAGTTTTCGCTCAAAACCAAATATAGCCTAGGAAAATCCGGGTTTGACAGGAAGAAGGAATCGTCAATACAGGTGGCGACGTTCAATACGCAGTTTGCAAAATTTTTCAAGGAAAACTTTTATGGGGGGAATGTGAAAAGAAGGGCTACGACAAAAAGAGTGCCTGGATTCATGTTTAATGCGCCTCTGGAGAAAAGGATAAGTTTCCTTAAAGGCTACATGGGAGACGCGTGGGGTGAATGGGGAAAATACGTAAGATACTCCTCAACTTCACAGGAAAACCTCATTGACATTGCATGGCTAGCAATGACATGCGGGCTAAATGTCGCGCTCTATAATAGGGAATTGCGCATAGTATGGGAAGGGAAGAACTATAAGGCAATTAAGGCAAATCTAATGCCAAGCGAACCATTTACCAATGCGTTTGAAAGGGAAGGAATAAACTATTACTATGAGTTCAGACACTCGTTATACCATAAAAAATCAAAAAGAATCCTCAAAAGCAAAATAATTGAATTTATCCAAAATCAGCCGATAGCAAAAAGAGCCAAATTTTCAAAACTTGTGCAGGCGGCACAGTCTGGCCTCTTCGGGACAAAGGTAAAAAATGTGCAAATATCAGGATACGATGATTGGGTGTATGACTTTTCCGTTCCTGAAAGCCAGATGTTTTTCGGAGGAACGGTTCCCCTACTCCTGCACAACAGCGATGACCGCGGGATTGACGTCGTGCGCGACACGATAAAGAACTTCGCCCGCACACTTGCGTTCGACCGGGGCTTCAAAATCATTTTCCTTGACGAGAGCGACGCGCTCACGTTTGACGCGCAGCAGGCCCTTAGGAGGACAATGGAGAGGTACTCGCGCACGTGCAGGTTCGTCCTGAGCGCGAACTATTCCAGCAAAATCATCGAGCCCATACAGTCGAGGTGCGTCGTGTTCAGGTTCTCGCAGCTTTCCTCGAAGGACATCGAGGCAAGGGTGAAGGATGTCGCAAAAAAGGAGGGCGTTCAGGTTGACGACGGCGCTGTAAAGGCCGTGGTATACGTGTGCCAGGGGGATTTGAGGAAGGCGATAAACGTGCTGCAGGCGGCCTCCTCTTCGGGCGGCGCGGTTTCCGAGAAGACGGTTTACGAAGTGAGCGCCCGCGCGAGGCCCGAGGAAGTGAAGCTCATGATACGCGAGGCCCTCTCTGGGAAATTCCTCGAAGCACGGGCGCTGCTCGAGAAGCTCATGTATGAATACGGCATGTCAGGCGAGGATGTCGTGCTCCAGCTGCACCGCGAGATGATTGACATGGACGAGAATGAAGTGCCGGGGAAAATCAAAATCGAGCTGATTGACAAAATCGGCGAATACAATTTCCGCATGGTGGAAGGCGCGAATGAAAGGGTGCAGCTGGAGGCGCTGCTGGCGCAGTTCCTCAAATACAGGAAATAGGATTTGGGAAAATAAATGCGCCGATTAGGCGCATGTGCAGCTTGAACTGTCTAGACGGCACCCGTCATCACAACTAACTCCGCCACCCCAGCACTCGCCACTCCATTCAGAGCAACTCATAGGGAACAGTGAAGGGTCGCACTCTTCGGATGGGGTTCCGCATAATGATTCGTTAACTGTAATGTTTCTGTAGCCTGAAGTTGCTGATGCGCCGCCATTGTCGTATGCTATTGCGTTAATCTGGTAATCGCCTTCAGATGCAACAATCCAAACGAATACGTAAGGCGAAACTGTGTCTGTTGAAAGGAGCGTTGAATCCGCGTAAAACTCGACCTTGCTTATTGTGCCGCCGCTGTCCGATGCAGCCGCGGTTATTATTACTGAAGCCGGGGCGTAATAATTTGCGCCTTCGGCGGGGAGAGTTATGGACACCGTAGGAGGCATATTGGAAAGCACGTTCACCGTAACCGCGCCCGACGTCGCAACATTCGCACCGTCATCATACGCCTTTGCGGTAAGAGAATAAGTTCCCTCAACGATAGGCAGCCAAGTCAAAGAGTATGGAGACGTCAGGTCGGTACCCAGCAAAGCAGCATCCTGATAAAACTCAACCTTGGTTATCGTGCCATCGGCGTCTGAAGCGGTGGCGTTAATGGGGATACTAGTGCTAACCAGATGGTTGCTGTTGTTTGCGGGCGAGGCCAGGGATACCGAAGGCGGGTTAGTAGAGCAGGCCTGTGTCAATGCCGGGGTTCCTCCGGTGCAGCCGCACGGTGAACTTGAAAGTAAAGTCCTTGATTGCGAACCAGACACGCATGGCCCAAAATCGGAATAAGTGAAGGAGGTGCATAGGGAACCTGAAACGCATTGTTCGGCAATGCAATTCGGGTAGGGCCCGGTGCATGTAAACTCTGCGGCGCCAATCTTAAGAGTCCTTGCTGTTGTGCAATTGGGCGCACCTGTATACTGGCAATTTTTGCACTGGTCAACCAGGGCAGCCTTGGTGCACATGTTGCCCGCAACAGCGCTGGGCTTGCCGCTGCTTCCGGAAATCGACACATTCATCAGCGCACTGACAACTAACGCCGCAACGGCCACCGCCCCTCCAATGAGGAGAAGGTACTGGAGCGCCCCTTGGCCGCCCACGCCGGACTTTTTGCCCATGGACCCCATAAGGCATAATTAGTATAAAAACTTTCACAGGTAGCCGGTTATCCTTCTCTGGTGGTAAACGCTGTCAAGCAGCTTGCTTTGC
>CAYJRH010000001.1:0-43406 GCA_964372565.1 uncultured archaeon | reverse complement strand
ACTCGATGGGCCGTGCTTCGCACTCCGACATGCGCGTCGGATTCGGCACTCGCAAGCGTCTTCATTCATTCACCCAGCAGCGTCGGCCTCACGGATTTCATCATGCCGAGGAACATGAACTGCCCGACCAGTATGAAGCCGAGCATCCCCCAGAAGTACATTTCGGTTATTTTAATCTGGGGGAAAGTGGAAAGGATAATGAGGAACGTGAGGCCCAACGCCGGGATTATCGCGCCCAGCATCATGTAAACAAGGGAGAGCAGCTTGAGCGAGTTTCCGTACTTCCTGATTTGGTTGTCCTTCTCCTTAGTGAGGCTGTCGACAAGAGCGGTCATCACAAGGCTTGTGTCCGAGCCCGCCTTCAGCCCGTTCACGAGCTGCCAGATTGCCCTCCTGAAATGCAGCGAGGGGTTCGCCTCGCCAAGCTCCTCGAGTGCGTCGTTCTGGAACGTTCCTGTCTGCATCTTCTCAACGGCCCTCTTGAACTCCTTGCTCACCTGCCCGTTGTCGCTTTCAGCAATGATATTGATAGCGTCAAAGAGCGTGACCCCGGATTTTATTTCCACAAGTATGGTCCTCAAAGCAAAGACAAGGTTCCTCTCCAAATCCCTGACCTTTTTCTTGGCCCGGATTTTCGGGTAAAAAACGAGCTGCACAAGCATCAACACCCAAAAAATGGCCCCGACCACAAGCGCAAGCGGCAGGGCGAGCCCGGGGTTCAGTGTGCGCGAAAACGCGAATGTTACAAAAAACATGGCGGCAAAGTAAAACGCCGGCATGATTGCCATGATTGCGCCGTAGTCCTCCGCACTTATCTCAAGCTCTGCCTGTGCCAGATCCCTCCCAAGCGAAGGGAAGATTTTTTTTGCCGCGCCTCCCAGCCCCCTGAAGTGTGCGGTTATTTTGAGCATTGTTTCCAGCGGCAGGAACATTCCCGGGATTTTCGGTTTCATAGGGCATCAGGCTTCTTGTCCTTCTCAACGACTTCAACCACGTCTTCCTTGTTTAGGTAGTATCTTGCCATGACTTTTCCGACATCATTGATGTTGTGCAGGTCATTCTTGACAAGCCACTCGAGTATCCTCTTCTTCTGGAGAATATCCTCCCCGATTTCAGAATAAGTCAGGCCCGTGTGCATGGAGAGCTCGTCATAAAGCCTGATGCTTTCCGAATCCTTGATTATGACGTCGTTCCCCGGCCTCCAGCGATAAAGCGTGTTTGCCTTGAGCGTTTCCTCGCTGCCCCTCTTTTCAGGGATGAATTCCGCGACCTGCAGTATCCTCCTCGCGCCTATCCTCCTGTTCCTGAACATCACGACATTCAAATGCACGGAATCAAGCACCGTGGGCGGAATGTCAATTGGCGGGTTGGTGAACCTCCTGATTGTTTCCTCCGCGGTGTTCGCGTGGAACGTGGTGTAAACCGAATGGCCTGTGTGCATTGCCTCGAACATCACCTCGGCTTCCCTCTGCCTCCTTGTTTCGCCGACAATTATCCTGTCAGGCCTCTGCCTCAGCGAGTTCACAAGGAGGTCGAGCATTGTGTCCATAATCATAGTAAAATTATTTATCCCACCCATGAAGTAGGTCGATTTTTCAGGTGTGAGGTCATAAGTGGGGATATTTTCAGTATTAGGGACTATTTCCACCCCTGTAATTTTTGCGAATTCCAAATCATCCCTCAAAAACAGAGAAATTTTCTGCGCGGTTTTTTCATCAATTTTTTGCGTTTCAATGAGCTGTTTCACATAGCTTTTCTTCATGCCCGTGCCATTGCCAGTTGTGTGGTAAAAACGCTCTTTTTTTTCCGCGGTTGTGAGGTTAAAATCTTTTAGGAAGTTCCTCAATAAAAGTGCCGGAACAATGTTTCTTTTTGTATTGTGCGCATAAATAGTCTTTCCGATTTTTTCCGCGTTTTTCTTCTTTTTTTCTACCCTGAATTCCATGATTTCCGCGGCTTTTTTGATGTCCTGCCTTGTGCAGATGTTCACCTCAAATGCTCGCACCCCTTCCAGTATCCTGCTGTTTATGCCAAGCCTGTGCAGGAGGTATTTGAATTCAATGGCCGTTTCTTTATTCCCAACGGCAAGCGATATTTTTTTCTCGCTTACCGAGCCATCCCCGTCAATATAACCAGAGATATAAGACGCAATTACCTTGTTTGTTGAGCGCTGTATTATGCGCGGAACCCTGCATTCCTTTGATTTTTTTAAGCCGAACAATTGCGCGAACATTCTTGTAACGGTTTTTGAAAGAATTGTGTATTTGTTGTATTCGCCATATTGGGTCTTATCGTGCCCTTTACTAACTCTTATCCTGAAAAGTTTCAGGAACAGTTCTTCAAGGAATGGTATTTCTTCTTTCTGCGAAACCACCATTTTGTTGCTCCCAATCCATTTTTCCGCCTGGAGAAAGCCAGCCAGATAAGCCAGTTCCTCATCACACACTTTTGGCACCGTGGCATATTTTGCGCTCCATGAGCCCGGCCTTATTTCGTTGATTCTCTGGTTAATCTCCGTTCGCGTCATTATTTTTGATTTATCCACCAACTCCTTGAGCAGGGGGATTTTAACTAATTTATTTTTCATTTGCCAGTTCAAAGCTTGTCTAGAGATGCCTGCCTGTGCTGCAATGCTTTTGAGTGTTCCCCCCCTCTCTTTTGCCTCTGCAACCATTTTTTCAAATTCAGGGAAAACATCAAGGGTATAATAATTTCCTTTCGAGTATATTTCAATTGCGTCTATTTCCTGCAAAGAGCCTTCGACATCTATCTTTGTGAATACCGGGAGGTAATATTTTCCTGCCTTTATTTCCTTTGGCAAAAGCAATTCCACTTCACCTTTTTCTCCCACCACCGGAAGCCTAGTATTCTCTGTCAACACTGCGCTCTCCCCATTCTGGCATTTGACCGAGCAGATGAATTCCCTCTCAGTCACTTTTGATACCGTAGCTATTTTTTCATTTCTATAACTCATTTTTTCGGGGTCTCCGGCAAGGAGCGTTTCATCCCCCATCACACAAGTAACATTGCTTTCTGGCTTGAATTTCTCACCGGCTTTGAGCTTTTCTTCTGCATATTCTGATATTTCCCTTATTTCGCCGTTGCCAAGCACTACCCAATTTCCCGGGTAGAGGCACACCCCGCCCTTTCCTTCAGCATTAGGCTCCCTCGTGGTCATAGGAACCCAGTGCAAAAAATCCGGCAAAATAAGTTCGCGAGTGTTGTGGCATATTATATTATTGCATACGAAACTCTCGTTTCCCGGCACGCTGAAGTCATATACGAACCCTTCGAATCCCCTTCTTTCAATTGCTATGACCTTGTCCCAAAAAATGTCGCCGAAAGCCGCAGTCTCAAGCTCCTTTGGCAGGGAATTCCCGTAAGTGCGCACAAATTTTTGCAGCGTGTTCCTTCCAATATTTTCCTTCATGTAAGCCGAGCTCCAGCTTTTCCAGCTATTGTAAGTGAGGCCGGTTCCGACCTCCACTTTCCTTGCTTTTTTTATCTCTTTGTAGAATTTCTTTGGCAGCGGTATGACATCTGAAACATCGTGGCTATTCTGCGTGAGCCATTTTTCTGATGCGGCGTTCTTTTTGTTTATCACAAAACCTATTTCTTGGAGGAATTTCCTCAGGAATTCGGTGCCGGAAACGCGAGCCTCATAGGTTTTGTCCTTGCGCTTTTTCCAGCTTATTCGAAATGGTATGCCGAACCTTAGCAGTGCGGTCTGTGTATCCTTTAGCAGCTGTTCAGAGCACGAAACTATTGCAATATCATTCTTCCTCACCCATCCATCGCCTGAAAAGTATCCGCTCAGAAGTGATGCAAGTTCTTTTTTGCCAAGCCTGAAGCACCACCCAGGCATCTTTTTGGTGTATGCGTTGCCCTTAAGCTCGAGGACATTTTCCATGAGGCGCTTGAAAGGCTTGGAGTTAACCATCAGTGTTACGCCATCAGAGTGCATTTTTGGTTCAGTGCCAAACCTTGCAGCAACCCTGCGCACCACATCCCTTGCCTCTTCCTCAACAACCGAGACCAGTACGCTGTTCTTGTCATAACACCCATCCGCAAGCCACAGGCCAGCAAAGCAAGCAAGGTCATTGTCCACCTCAATTTCCATAGGTATTTTTGTGCCGAGCCTTGATGTAATCCATCCGGTTGTGGGCGCCTTCTGGAGCGTCAAAATCATTTCGGTGGAAGCCACCCCTCTTCTTGAATTTGCCTGTATTGTGTTGCGTGAATAATGCTGGGCCAGCAATGCTTTGTTTTCCATGATAAGATTTTTGATTTCGACGCTTTTCACAAAGCAGCCTTCAAAGGCGCTGATGTGTTCATTGAGCCTGAAAACAACTTTTTCCCCAGCCCATTCAAGTTCTCTTGGGGTCGCGAGCCAAGAGCCTTCCTTTAACTCCGAGCCGCTGATTTGGCTTAGGATGCAATCATCGCCGATGCCAAACAACGAGTGATCCGGCGTGACTTCAACAATTCTTCCGCTCTTTAGGGTTATTTTCAGCAAATCCTTCTTCACATGGTGCCTTATGAAATGGCTCGGTTCTCTCCACTCGACCTTGCCCTCTCTTGTGGCGCTCGGGATTTTTATGCCATAATCGTTTTCAACAACACAATCGCCTAGCGTATCATCCTCGATTATGCCGTCAACCAATTCCCCAACCGTTGATTTCACAACATGGCCTTCATGCTCATATAGAATTTCGCTTTCTCCGGAAACACTGTCCTCGATTGTTATCACGCGGTGGTTCGGCTGTATGAACGGCAGGCACACGTTCAGGAAGCTTGTCTTTCCCGAAGCTGTTCCCCCTGAGAGTATCATGTTCATCTCATATTGGATGCACAGCCAGACCAAAGACATTACATCGCTGTTTGCGGTCTTGTTGTTTATGAGGTCGGTCACTGTCCAAGGGTCTCTCCTGAACCTCCTGATTGTGAGCGTGTTTCCCTTCCCGCTTATCGGGAAGAGCGTTGCGTTTGCCCTGTCGCCCGTCACAAGATGGGTGTCAAGCAGGGGCGTGAGCACTGTTATCTGCTTCCCTCCCCTTCTCGCGATTATGTTGGCGTAGTTCTGTATCATTTCCTCGGATTCAATGTTCACGTTTGTCCTCAGCCAGCCGAATTCCTTGCTGTAAACCCACGCGGGTTCGGAGGCATTGTTAATTACAATTTCCTCGAGGTTGCCGTCCGCGAGCAAAAACTCTATTTTTCCGAGGCCGAGCATTTCGTGGATGAGTATGCCTATGAGCGAGCCTTTTGTGTGCGCCTCGATTTTCGGGAGCTCGCGCTTCAGAATGGCATCAGCCTTCTCCCTGAACTGCTGCTTGAGGATTTCTATGAATTTCGGGTCAAGCAGCTTCTCGGCCTTCACATTGGCGTCCATTATTATTTGCCGCTTCAGGTTCTCGAGCAGCGCCCGCGTTCCCGCCCCGTATTCAGGAATGTCAAGGATATAGGCTTTTACGAATTCCCCCTCCCTGTAAACGATTTTCACGCCTACGGTTATGCCCTCGGTTTCAACGGTGTATTCCTTGAACAGCTTGTCGGTCATTTTATCTCCCCTTTCATTGCCTGCTCCTTTTTCTTCTTCAATTTCTCCAGCTCCGCCCTGATGCGGTAATCCATGGTTTCCGCGACCGCGTCCCCGAATGCGGGATAGATGACCTCCACCTGCTTCTCTCTCCTGAGCACATTAAGGCAATCCTCAACCTTGCCCTTGGGAATCCCGAGTTGCCTGGAAATCTCATTGACGCCGATTCTCCCCGACCCCTGAACCATAGAATACACCTTGTCAAAATCGGTTACTATGACGTTTTTCCTTATTTCAGTCTCCACCCCCTTGGCCTCCTCCTGGACAGCCGTCGCCTCGGTAAACCTCATGGCGGTTTCAATCCTTTCCGTCTTCTGCTCGCCCTGCCTCCTTTCCGCCTCGATAAGCCCGACAAGCCTGTTCATCGAATCGATTATATCGCCCTTGCTTTCCTGCCTCGCGATTGCCAGCCTTGCCTCGAGCGCCTCCTCTGAAATGTCATACTTCTGCATGAGATCCCCGATTTTCCTGTTGAGTTCGGTTACCCTCTCCAGGCTTGTCCCGGGGCCGACACTTTGCGCAATGAAATCATCCACCCGCTCAGTATCCGTTCTTGGTTTATCAGGCTTCCCGAAAAATCTGAGGGGCGCCTTTTGTTTCTGCGGTTCTTCCGCCTCCTGCATAACAGGTTTTGCTTTTGAAGAAGCTGGCCGCGGCTTTGCGGTTAATGACGGCGTGCCGAGTTCCGATTCCTTGAAACGCGGGAAATATTTTTCCGCGGCTCCTGCCGATTTGGCCGCGGGAGCGGGCGGCAGGATTCTCGCGGGCTTTCTTCCGCCAAATGCGGCAGGTTGTTTCTGCGCAATTTTTTTCGAAGCGCCCCCTGTTTTCGCCGGAGCTGCCGGAGATTTCATTTCTTCCGCATGCTTTGCTGGCTGCGGCTCAGCTGTCCCAGTATCTGGCTGTTCACCCGGAGCCTCAGGGTATTTTTCCGCAGGAGGCTGTTCCGCGCCTTCCAAAGGCTTCTGGCCAAAGCCGAAAAAGCTCCATGGCTTCCTCTGGCCGGCCTCAGGCAGCTGGGCGTAAACCTGCCGCGGCTGCGCAATAATAACCGTTTGCGCCGGCATCTCACGCAGAGCGCCACGCGTTCCTTCAATCCTCTCAATCGCCGCCTCGTGCCTCGCAATCAGGCTCTCCAAATCCTTTGTCCGCGCGATAATGTCGAGCGTGACAGGCGTTTTTGTGGGGATTTTTTCCGATGTCACGCGCAGCTCATTCTTCTGCGAATCAAGGTCCTTCTTCTGTATGGAGAGCAGGTGCAGCTTCTCGTTGTACTCCTGCATCTTTTCCCTGAAAGCGCGCTCGTCGATTTTCCTAGTGAGGAAGCTGTTCTCCAAAAAGTCCATGAGCGATTTCGTGTTCTTTATGTCGCGGTCAATGTCGGTGCCCTGTGACTTGATTTCGCCGTAAAGGTTCTGCACCCCGCCAAGCGCCTCATGGGGCTGCACTTTCTGCGTGGAAATCTCCTGCCTCAGCTGCCTCACATCGCGCCTCAGCCTGCGCACGACTGATTTGTACTTTTCCATTTCCTTTTCCAGCACCCGCCTTTTCGCGGCGGACAGCCCGTAGCCTTCGGCCTGAATAACTTCTGCCGCGCCGCGCCCCGCCTGCGCCCGCCTTGCCGGAACGCCTCGCCCCGCATGCAAGCGCCTTGCCGATGGCCCACGCACCGCCGATTTTCCGCGGGGCTTGCCATGTGCCGGTTTCCGCATTCCGCGGCCGAATTTTCCGGGGCGCTTTTTCATGCGCGGCTTACGCGTACCCTTTTTCCTCCTCTCAAAAAAAATGCCGGCATCTTTTCTTTCCCCGATGTCCCCAAACTCCTCAGCCACCTGTAACATTGGCTGCCTTTCAATGCCGCCGGAAACATCTGGCGCTTCCCCGAACTCCTCGCCAAGTTCCTCGCCGGGAAGCCGGCCCCTCTTCGGGAACGCCTTGAGCTCCTCCCTGATTTGTAGCGCGGCGCTCTTTTTCAGATTCGTGCCCTGCAATTCCTTTTTTTGGGCCTTTTTCGGGGCGAAAAACTCGTTCAGGCCGCGCACAATAGAGTCCAGGAATCCCATTTTACCACGCTTCTTTTCTTCTGTAATACTTCCCACATTTATATTATTATACTGAGGGGGTGGGATTGCCGTATAATTCGGCTGGAGCCTGGCATTGCCAGAAAACTGGTTAAATACCTGAAAAATGGGCCTCATACCTGCCGGTTTTTCGCGCATTTGGCGAGTGGTTTTTATATTTCTGCGCGCCATAATTAATTAGGGTGATTTGGTTGGCGCAAAGCGTTGTTCTTCAGAACATTTACAGGAAGATTTCCAGGATTGAGGAAAAGATTTCACATATCGAAAAAAGGCTAGTGCCAGAAGTGAAACTGGGCAAGAAGGAACTTAATGAACTGGAAAATATAAGGCAAGGCATCAAGAATGGTAATTTTGTTTCGGAAAAAGAACTTTTTTCAGTGCTGGCTAAGTGAGTCAATTGTCCTTTGAATTTTACTGAAACGTCTTCTGGTTAGCCTGTCGCATTTCCGATTGAAGCCGATTTAACCTCGCTGTAGCCGCTTTCCTGCCCGAAATCAAACCGCCTTTTTGACTTAGCCGCCCTTGTACGCATTCAGCTACGTTTTGTATCCGAATCGCCTGTCATAGTTTTTGTGGTCAAACCATTCCAGGATTACTGAGAGTATTTCCACTTCGCTCCCTTTGAGCGTGTAGATAAGCCGCCAGCCGTTAGGCAAGTCATATTTGTAGAGGTTATTGACTCCGTATTTTTGGATGTATTCTTTTGGGATTTTGTATTTTGGCAATGGGGGATTCCGATGCGCGGGTTCTTTTTCAGGTCATCTATTGCCCGGTTAATGAAGTCATACAATTCGCGGTCTTCAAACTTGCCGCTTTTGAGCTTGTCATAAGCTTCCTTCGTTTTATCATCAACGAAAAGCACGATGATTCTCCTAGTTTCTTGCTTCACCGAATCACCAGATGCTTCTTGGCTAGAAGTTTTCTCACTCCTTCAGGGTCCCATATCCAGATTATGGCACCATCCTTTTCCATAAGTATTTTGCCGGAGTATTCAAGATAGTCAATTATAGTATTGAATGTCTGGTACATCATTTTTTTTGGGAGGCTTTTCCAGAGCCTGGCTTTGGTTGGGTAATCCTTGGCATTTCTGATGGCTTCTTCCACCATGAGGACAGTATCTAGTCTGGGGTAGCGGAGAATGTTTTCCTGTTTGAAAATCGCGGCTGTTTTACCCATGAAATCACTTATATCAATTGATACAATAGTTTATTTAAACATTTCTCTAAGATTGATGTTATCCGGCGAGATTTTCTGCATTAACCTGTTCCGCCGCCGATTGTTGCCGATTTAACCTCGCTGTAGCCGCTTTCCTGCCCGAACTCGTCAATTGCTGTCAGCACAAAAAAATGCGTTCCCGCAGCCATGTTATTCACCACGCCCGAAGCATCGCTTCCATTGAAAGGCCTGTCATATTTGTAGGCTATGTAAGCGGGATTCGCATCTACGCTCCTGTAAAGCTTGTATCCCGCCGCGCCCTCAACCGTTTCCCAGCTCAGCACAACGTCATCGCCTTCGGCAAAAGCGGAGAGCAGGCTAGGCGCGGCAGGCGGGGGAAAGCTTGCAAGCACATTCACTGCATCCTTTTTCGACCAGGTTCCGGCAAGCTCTTTCTGCGCGTTCAGCGCGTAAACCCTCAATTCTATGCCATATTTCCCCTCGCTGGCAATATACACCCCTTCAAACATCGCCTCCAGTTCGCCGTTTGCGCCCGCAACTTTTTTTGCCGGGGAAGCGTAACTTTTTCCGCCAATTATAAGCTCCGGCTCAAACCCCGCGCCTTCAGGGCTATTGGCATCGGGCTTGATGATTGCGCGCACCGTGAATGCTTTGCCTGCAAGCGCCCTTTCCGGATAACCGACGTTTACAATTTCCGCATTTCCCGCATGCGGCAGGCACTTTGCGCCGGAACAATAATGGCCTTGGCTGCACCCGCACAATTCGCAGTTGTCCACGAGCTTCCCGTTGTCGCAATAGAGCGGCCTCTGCGAAGCGCATTTGCCATATTCAGCGCCGTTCACGCACCCGGCAGTTGCATTATCAACCACGACAATCCTTTCGGATTTTTCGCCCATGATGCCGCTTCTGCCGAGCAATGTCGCTTTGATTAAATACACGCCTGCGCCCGGCCTGAAAGAAACCGACGCCCTGCAGATTTTTTCGGTGCCGCACGCGAACTCCGTTTTTTCATTCCCGTATTCCAGCGCAATTTTTTCAGCGTTCGAGTAACCGTTTGCAAACGCCAAAACATTGATTTCCTCGCCGCTCAGCGCCGCGCTCTTGTCGACTTCCATGGAAAAGCCCCCGCTTTCCTGCGATGCGCATCCTGATGCAAAAGCCGCAACCACAAGCGGCAGCAGCAGCGCAGCCGGAAACCCTTTGCCCATCAGTTCCATCTCCGCGTGCCGAAGATTTCGTTCCGCACGGAAATGCTGGCGTCGCTGTAAGTGAAGCTGGTTATAGGCGAATCAAATGTCAGCGAGACATTTGTCGGTATCTTTGTCCCGGAATATGAAATCGCCACTGTGCCGCCAAAATTCATGCCCAGGTCATGTGTAGTGCACGCAGCACCTCCGCTTTGCACACATTTTATTTTAATTCTGCTTGGATATGCCGGATTCAAGTTCGCGCTGATTTTTTTCGGGTTCCCGAATCCAGCCAGAGCGCACTGTGAGCAGTTAGAGTCCAAAAGAGTGATGTTCACAAAAGTGTTGCCATCTGCGGGATTGTACGCCTGGTTGAAATTGTAGCAATAATCCGATTTCTCCGACGGCAGCCCTGCCCCAATATTCATTTCGCACCATGTGGAGTTGAAATCCACGCTTGAAAAAGTGAAGTTCACGTCAATTCTCCCCACATTCGAAAAATTGTAGTCGGGGCACGAGAAACCAAAAATCGTGTTTTTGTCATTTATAGTGTACTGGAGGCACTGCGGCTGCACCAAAAAAGAGGCGTGCGTCCTGTTCGTGTCCCAGTTGCCGTCCTGAAGCGCAGCATTCCCAGAGCTATTGACATCAACATTCAAACCCTCAAACTGTTTCTCATAATTCGAGTCCTCGACAAAAATCCTGAATACCTCGAGCGATTCGAGGTAAGTTTTTACCCTCCCCTGGGAAATCGGCGTGTCAAATTGCGCGGAAAAAACATTGCCGTCAATGCCATAAGTGAAAGGCAGCATCCTCTGCGAAATCTGCTTCTGCGCCTCATTCGCATTCAGCACAACTATGCTGTTCCGTATGTTCGCATATTTATCAGAAACCCGCCTGAAAGCGTTCAGCGAACTCACGCTCTCGTTCACCGAGTAATCCTGGTCGGATGATATGATGTAAAGGCCGAATATCATCGAAATCAGCAGGAAAACCATCAGGGAAAACAGCATGCCTTTCCGCATGTTTATGCCCTCCAGACCGTGTATTCAACAACATACACCCTGAGCTGCCCGCCTCCGGCGCATTTTACAAGCGAAATGTTCGGCGGGCATTCCCTCTGGTATCCAAGAGGGTCATTACTTTCATTTACAGTGGCGTAAATATACGTCTGATCAGATATTGGGAACGATATCTGCGCGTTATACAACCAAGCACTCTCCGAACCGCAGTATGCATGTGTGTCATTGCTTCCGCACAATGGCGGGACTGTTGCGGTCGGCGACGGCAAAATCGGGCTCGCTGAAGTGAAGCTGTTGTCGTTGTTGAAGTAAAGCTTCAGGCTAGTCGCATTCGTATCAAGCTCCCGCATATTCCGGACGCTGACGTAAAGCTCCGCTTCCCCCGGGTCAAGGGTTCTTCCACCCAGTATAGAAATATTCAAGTCTCTTGTCTTGAAGTTCACCCGGACTTTGTTGAAGTCATAAGTGTATGTTGTGCCGCCAGATTTGACTATTAGTTGAGCGCCAGGAATGTCAAAGAACTGCGCATTGCAAACAGGCGCAAGGTCGCACGGGAAATTCAACGTATATGTGCCGTGCCAAGGGCTCCATGGCGTGATGGGGCCAGAATTGAACATTATGTTGGTGTCACAGGTGTTTGGGTTCGGATAGCATATTGCCGTGTTCTTGTCAAGCACCATTCCGCCCTGCAAAGGCACATTGACATTTGAATCTGTAGAGCTGGCGTAAACCCTGATTCTTGAGCCAATGTAAAGGAAAAGGGAACTCAGCGCATTTGGGTCATTTGCGTCAAAATACTCGCCGCCAGTGATTTTCGTGAGGCCTTTTAGGAGCCCTTTATTTGCGCTTGAAGAGAAGCCGATTGCAAATATCCTTGCTCCAAGGGCCTTGGATTGGTATGCGGCGGCATTTGCATCAGCCTCATTGTCAGTCCCGTCTGCAAGGAGCAGAATGAACTTCGCGCTAGTTGGCCTTCCGTGCTTTTGTGCAGGAGATAGCGCCGGATTCAGAATGTTGTTCGCGGCGCGTATTCCGCCGCTGATTTCATTGCCATTGAGAACGTTGCAGTTTCCCAAAACCCCGAGCTTGTCAATGAAACTGTTCTGCAGCGAATTCATGTTTCCTACAAATTCGGTTACGCACTTATTTGCCGGTTCGGGGTCGAGGTTCGCATAACCTACGCCCCCTGCCTGGTCTCCTTTTGTTGAAGTGGCTCCTGAGCCATCCCAGTTTGCATCTGAAATAAACGCAGTTGCTGCCGCCCTTTCTCCGGCTGTGAGGGCGCCGGTGCTCCTGTCCATTGTCAAAACCACGTCAACCGGCAGCCTGTTGATGTCGCTTGTTGATGCGTCCAGTGTAACATAAATATTCTGGTCACAAGATATTGAACCGCCGCTTGGCGACACATTCACATCAAGCTTTATGTTAGGGGCCGCAAAAAACGCCTCTGAAAATGCCAAATCCGGCCTCTTTATTTCCGGAAAATAAAATACTGGGCCTTCATTCTCGCTGAACAGCGGCACCAAGCTTGAATTGAAGTCGCACGTCCCGCCGACATCCTTCTTGAGGTAATATTTTTTTCCAGAAGTCGATTCTCCGGTAAAGTTATTGGAATTGGACAGGCCATACCCAATATGCTTGTTTGAATCACTAAAGCAATCGGCAAAGGTCTTTTTTTTCGAACAGGTGTCAGAATTGACGTCGTAAGAAGTAACTGTAACGTTCGCATCAAACCCAGGCCCCAAAAACCCGAGTATCTGGTTCCTTATCGATTCGGCCCTGTAATCCATTGCCGTGTTTTTGTCGCCGATATTTTCCGACTCAAGCGTCTGCAGTATGAACCCGTTCTGGTCCAGCGCGAACAAGGCATCTTCCACAACCGCGCCGCCCTGCGAGTAGCTCGTTGCGGGCTCCTTTTGCATGCTGGTGAAAAGGAACAGCGCGGAAATAAGGATGAGCACCGCTACCGCAACATCAACGGAAAACGCCATGCCCCTATCCGAGCTTGTAGAGCTTGAGAGTCGCAGTCCCGACACCCCCGTTGCAATATCCGTATCCATCCGCCTTGCACGTTACCAGCCTTTTCGCAACCACTTCGCTCGCGTTGCCGTTCGGCGGAAGCCCCGCATTTATTGAATTCATTCCCTGAAACGAAAAGTAAAAATCGTATTCCCCGATGCCGAGCTTCTGCCTGAGCAGCTCATAATCCGTAAATTTGTTGAAGTCAACAAGCTTCAATTCGGAAAGCTCCCTGTCATTCATGGCAAGCCCTATGCTGTTTATGTCGGTGAGGGGCATGTTCGCGCCTGCCCAGTTGCCAGGGCTCCCTTGTGTTTTCACCAGCGTTTCCAGTACATAGTCAGCCTTGAGCCTCATCAGCTCTATCGAGTTTTTCTTGGAATCGTCAAGCAGCCGCTCGTCAAACCTCGCATTGAGGAAAAACCAGATGAGGACAAAAAGCAGCATGGCTATCATGAAATCGAAGAGCACAATCTGGCCTTTTTGGCTGCCAGCATTCTTTTGTGCCGCCGCTTTTTCAGTTTTGCCATGCAAAGTTTTCAACCGTAACATTTCCATCCCTCTTCTGTACCCTGACATATCCTTTTGAAAGCACTTTTTTACTTGTCGGCGCGCCGTTGAAATTGCAGTAATAATCGCTGAAGCTTATGGTATTCTTTTCGACGTTGAAATCGCCTGTAATTGTCAGCTCGACCTGTGAATTCTCATTGACGCTTTGCACGGTTGAAATCGCGGATTGCAGCGCGGCGCACTCGGTTTTCTGCAAACCGGAAGTTTTCTGGAATTCAAGGAGCCGCGCCCTTTCAGCAGACTGCTGGAAAACAATCAAAACTGTCAAAAGCAGCAGCACTACCGCGATAACCGCCTCAAGCGTAACCTGCGCCCTTGGCATTCAGGACACCACCACTATTCCGTTCCGGAAAACAGCCGCCAGCGGCTTCCTGCCGAAAGTGCTGTCAAGGCAGGCGCTTGTCCCGACCTTTACTTTTGTGTTGGCATAAACATCCGAAAGCCCTGCCCCTGAACGAACTTTCATGTTCACGGACCTTTCCCCAAAGCACAGCGAATCCACATCATTCGGCAAATTAACCTCAAACGCAATTCTGCTCCCTTCCCCCAAAGAAGCGGCTAGGTCCGCGTAATTGGCTATTTTTTTCACGGCTTCGCTTGCCTGCGCAACCTTTGCATTCTCATTGAAGGAGAAGAATGCCACGCCAAAAATGATTGCCGCGACAAGGATTGCAAAGCTTGTAATCATTATGTATTCTACCGAGACCTGCGCTTTCCCCTTCATGCCTATTGATATCGCGGCTATTTCATATAAAGGTTTCTTATAGCAAAAACAGGGAGCCGCAAGGCCTTCCAATGCGCGGCTACCGCTGCATCAGGCATCGCATTTCCTCACGCTCGCAATTGCCCTGTCGCCCGCCTTCAACCCTTCCTTCCTGATAAAAGCGGCAGGCAGCGTCACCCGCAACCCATTTCCGCGTTTCCGTGCCACTGCAGCAGTTTCAGCCATTAGCATCACGGCCTCACCAGGTTTCCACTCTCAGCCCCTTTACCCTTCCGAAGTGCTTGGCGTTCCGTGTCACTATTGTTGCTTTCCGGGAAAGGCAGATCCCGGCAATAACCTCGTCAAAATCGCCAATCTTGGCGCCAGAAGACTTGAGGTCAAGCTTTACGGAAACAACCTCATGCACATCCCCAAGCTTGTATTCAATGATTTCAATCTTTGAAAGGAATTCAGCTGCGGAATCGTGCTCCTTCTCCCTGCCATGGGCAAACCCGAAAAGGAGCTCCTGCGCATTCAGCACAGTCGTTGCAATGGCTTCCCCGTTTTCAAGGAGTGAGTGCATTTTGCCTGTTGCGGCGCCGTCATTCCTGAAAAAGCTTATCAGTATGTCTGTGTCAAGGACATGCATCCTAGCCCCGCCCGATCATTTTTGCGACCAATTTGCGCCTTCTTTCCGCATCGCGGTTGAAAGACCGGCGGCCCTCAAGCATCGATTTCCTTATCCTTTCAGCTTCATCATCCGATATGATGCCGGCATACTTCATGATGTCCGGCTTGGCCTTTTCGGCAAGCCTCTCAAAGAGGTCGCTGAAGCTCTCGCCATTCCCCTTGAGTCCGGCGAGCTTGTCATACACGGATTCCTTTATTGTTATGGTCTTTACAGCCACAAAAATACCCATAAACATACGTTTAAACGTATATTTAACTCTTTCATCCCTGCATAGGTTTTTAGCCCTTTCCAGGGAAATTATGTATATAATTATGGCTTTGGGCGCAACGCAGAAGCAAGGGCTGAAGAGGACCACCGCTGAAAAGGAGCTTTTGAGGAGCATAAGCGCGCTCGAAGAAACCTATAATGGGGAAACAAATTCCGGGAGGAAGCAGGAGCTCTGGTTCCAGCTTTCCGAGCTGAAAAGCAACCTCTCAGGAATTTCAGGGAAAACCTACACGGACCTCAGGCTCGAAAACGCGAAGCTCAGGAAAGAACTCGATGCCATGAAGCAGAAGCTCTCCGGCCTCAGGCAGGAAAACGGCCAGCAGACACTCGAAGTTGAGCATAGCAATCCCGCAGAAAGGCTGAATTCGCTGATAATACAGCGCTACTCCCAGCTCATCAACTCGCACGAGGAAAAAACCGTCGGTGACGTGAAGGCGCTCATCTCAATGGAAGATTTGACAATACAGTCGCTTGCCCAGTCCTTCACGCAGCAGAACTACAAGTTCGAAAGCCATTACATGCAGGCTGCGGAGCACGTGTACAATTATGTGAAGGACGAAATCCGGTATGTTGGCGGCGACATCGGCGTTTCTTTCTGGCTCTCCCCAAAGGAAATCGTTTCCGAGAAAATCGGGGACGACGAGGACATCGCGGTTTTCCTGTGTTCTATCCTCTCCGCGCTCGGGGATTCGGAAGCCGAAGTCGTTGTCGCGGAGCTCGATGACTCAGCAACACACGCTTTTGTAATGACAAGCTTCCGCGGCAGCCATTTCCTGCTCGACCCGGTGCAAAAAAGGCATTTCCGCGAATTCTCCGGGCAGAGAAAGGATGTGCTGGAAAAATATTCCTTCAACGGCATAAAAGTGAGGCGCTTCCTCTACAGGTTCAACCGGGAAAAATACGAGCGGTTCACGGAGCAATGACCCGCCGGATTTTTCGCATTTTACATTTCTTCCGCCCGGACTTTATTTTCCTTCTTCGAGTGCATTGCAACGAATTTTTTTATCCCCGATTCGGAAAGCAGCACGCTCTTTGTGCCGAAATCCATCACTTCCGAGCTCGCGTTCGCGGTTCCCCACTTCACCGCCTCGGCGCAGCCCTTTCCCTTCATGATGGCCGCGGTGAATCCCGAGCCGAAAGCGTCCCCCGCTCCCGTAACGTCAACAACCTTTACGGCGTATGGCTTCATCGAATAAATGGCTTTCCCGTCAGTTGCATGGGCGCCGTGCTTGCCCTCCGTAATCGCGGCATAATCCGCAAACTGCGAGAGCCTGCGCAGGTTCCTGTGGATGTCAACCGAACCGGTAAGCTTCAGCGCCTCCTCGTTGTTCAGCAGGAGCACGTCGATGTGCCCGAAAATTCCCTCGAGCTTCTCGAGGCCGAGGCCCAGCTCCTTCTGCCCGGGATTGAACGCGATTTTCGCGCCGGTTTTTTTCGCGTGGCCGGCAACGCCCCAAAGCACATCCTCATCAGCGTGCAGCGAAGAGAGGTAAACCCATTTTGCCTTGATTTTTTTCCAGCCGATTTTCGCATGCCCAAGCATTGCGGTTGTGCCGCCGTAATGCAGGATTATCCTGTCCTTGCCCGGGCCCGTGAGTATGACCGAGTAAGCCGTGTTCCTGCCGCGTATCCTAAGGGCGTTCCGGCAATCCACATTTTCCTTCTTAAGCTCCTTCAGGATTGATTCAGCTGCATCATCCTCGCCGATTGCGCACATGATGCCAGCCCTGAACCCCAGCCTGCCGAACGCGACCGATGTGTTGATTGCTCCCCCTCCCGTGAAGTAGCGCATGCCCTCTATCTCGATTTTTGTGCCGGGGTAAAGCACGCAGCTGTCCCCCGCCATGAATTCCTTCGGCAGGTAAACAAAAACATCCTCCGTCGCGGAGCCGATTGAGATGACGTCGAGCATGAGAACAACCGCAGCGTAATCTGACTAATCTAGACTTTTAACATTAATAAAAGATTGCATGGCTGATTAACATATGGCGCCAAAACCCAGGCCAAGGATAATGTTCGTGCCTGCCCGTAATGCCGATCGCAGGCTTGCACCAATCTCCCGCGCCGACAGGGCCGCGCTCCGTTTGCTGGCCAGGGGCCGCAAACCCATAATAACCCACGATTCAATGTTCTCGCTCATCAAGGGGTTCTTCGGGCTCAAAAGGCTCAATGGGTCAAAAGGGTGGTGGAGTATGGCGCGAAGAAAACACCTTTCTGCAGAATGCTTGCAAGCAAATTCGGCGCAAAAGCAGTGAGAGCCAGGAAGCTTGCGCAGTTCATGGGCTCGGAATTTGCGGGGAAAAAATTTGACCTGATAATAGCCAATTACGTCTTTGAACCGGGCGCCATTCGCTACAGGGACAAAAGGGCCGAAGGGTTGAGTAATGATAGAGCACTGGTTAATGCCTTGCGCCATAATGAGAGGGAAATGATTTTGAGGCTTTTTGCCAGGCATCTTGCCCCGGGCGGGAAAATCATTCTTACGGGGATTTCGGGCGAGATTGTTTTTCGCCCTTCAGAGGCCCGCAACGCTGGATTGTCCCTTGAATTGGGCAACGCTACGGATGAGTTTGGAAACTGGGCAACAGTATATTCAATGCCGGCCAAAAACGGGTAGGAAAAACCAACCTTTAAATTCCCTATTTCCCTAATCCATACAACCCGCTTTTGGGGTGGTTTCTTGGTAAAAGTCGCAATCAACGGTTTCGGAAGGATCGGCAAGCTTGTTCTCCGCTGCGGCATAAACGAAAAAGGCATTGAGTGGGTTGTGAACCACCCCGCCGGAATCGAGAGCGCAAAGATGCTTTTCAAGTACGATTCGGTTTACGGAAAACACCCGGGCGAAGTGAAGGCGGATTCCGACGGGCTTGTAATCGACGGCAAGAAAGTCAAGGTCATTTCCCAGAGAGTGAAGCCCGAGCAGCTCCCATGGAAGGAGCTCAAGGTTGACGTTGTTGTCGAAAGCACGGGCATTTGGCGCGGCAAGGACGACGCCGGAGGCCACATAAAGGCGGGCGCAAAAAAAGTGATCATTTCCGCGCCTGCAAAAGGAGATATAGAGAGCTTCGTCCTCGGCGTGAACACAGCCAATTTGAACAAATCTCAGGGCGTCATTGACAACGCCTCCTGCACAACCAACTGCCTCATGCCTGTCCTCAAGGTCCTGAACGACAGGTTCGGCATCAAAAGGGGATTCATGACGACAATACACGCTTACACGCACGACCAGAACCTTGTTGACGGTGCGCACGAGGACCCTCGCAGGGCGCGTGCCGCCGGCCTCAACATAGTTCCGACAAAAACCGGGGCTTCCGAAGCCGCTGCGAAAGTCATTCCCGCGCTCAAAGGGAAAATTGACGGGAAGGCAATCAGGGTCCCTGTGCCCGCAGGCTCCCTGATTGACGTCACATGCGAGCTCGAGAAGGCCACCACTGCGGAAGAAATAAATCTGGAAATGAAAAAGGCTTCCGAAGGCGGGCTCAAAGGCATTTTGGGTTACACCGAGGAGCCCCTTGTTTCAACAGACATCATCGGCGACAAGCGCTCCTCGATTTTCGACGCGAAGCTCACAAAGGTCATTGGCGGCAACCTCTGCCAAGTGGTTTCGTGGTACGACAACGAAATGGGCTACTCGCAGCGCATCGTTGATGTTGTGAAGAGCCTCAAGATTTGAACTTTATTTTTCCTGCGAAATCAGGTTCTTTTCCATCCACTCCATGGCCGTTGAGAGGCTCCTGGAGCCAGGGCTTTTCCTGAATTCCCTGAATTTTCCAAGGGCTCCCTTTCCCTTCAGCTTTGCCAGCGCTTCAGCGTGGCTGAAAATTATTTCAGGGTCTTCAGTAAGACTTTTAAGCGT
The DNA here is from genome assembly GCA_964372565.1 of uncultured archaeon. Taxonomy (GTDB): domain Archaea; phylum Iainarchaeota; class Iainarchaeia; order Iainarchaeales; family Iainarchaeaceae; genus UBA10205. Next base: position 24,235 of record CAYJRH010000001.1, on the reverse strand, counting down.
CCGAAGGTATCCCCATATTGCGCGATTTTTCTCACGCGCTCGGCAGCCGCTTCCTCGGCCCTCTTCCTCCTCGCTTCCGCAACCCTGGCCGGCAGTCCCCCGATTTTCTGCCCGCCTCTCCGTAACGCCTGAAAAAGCTTCATAAAAATACTGTTGTTTGCCCAGTAATTTAAACATTGCCCTTGCCGAAGCCTGTCACGTTTCCCTGTATTTTTTGAAAAGCGCCCCGTAACCCTGCGGCCTCACGAGCCACGCGAACTTCTTCGGGTTTTTCACTGCCTCGGCGTAAATAGGCTTCTTTGTAATCCCGAATTCCGGGAACTCCTTCGGGCTGGCGAGCCTCACATGCGGGGCGCTCTCATACGCCTTGTTCGGCACAAACCCATGGTGCGTTTCGTAGTACATTGCGCCGCGCTTGGCTTCAATGGGGGAGTAATCCGATTCAAATCCCGGGCAGACCCAGTTCGCCAGCACCAGCGTTTCGGAATCCGAAGGGTTCACTGTCACGTGCGCAAAGCCTGGCAGCATCACGCATTTGTCGCCCGTGCGGCAGTCAAATACAAGGAACTCGGGGCCGTTCTGCTGGAGAAAATGCGCCCTCCCGTGGAGCACTTCATACACTTCAGGGTACCACGTATCTGTTCCGGTTACTTTCGGGTGGCAATGCCCGAATGTCTTGTTGAATTCCCCGCCGACGCTGAAAGCCGGCAGGACAGTGATGTCGTAGCGCAGGCCATTCGCCCGAATTTTCGCCGCGTCCTTTTTGAGGTGCACATCCCTGTACATGTAATAGAACTCCGGCGGCGCCTCCACATTCGGGTTTTTCAGCACCGCCTCCATCCTCTTGTAAGTCCTCGCTTCCGGAACGGCTATCCCCATTCCCTTGCCGAACACCAGTTTGTGCCCATCCAGCTTGAGCGGCAGCCCGCCCGCTTTCTTCAGGTCAATTAGCGCCATGAAAGAAGGTGCCATGATTAGGAATAAATAGCTTCTCCTCCACACTCTCCTTGGCGTATCCGCTTGGTGAAACCCGGATTGGCCGTTTTGGGGGATTGGATTTGCACTACAAGAACGCATTTGATTTCCCATTGAAGGGAAAAACGGTTTTCATCCGCGCCGATTTGAACAGTTCGGTTGTCGAGGGCCGCGTTGTCATATCCTCGAGGCTGCGCGAGCACTCCAAAACCATTTACGCCCTCAGCGAGGAGGGCGCCAAGGTTGTTGTCCTCTCGCATCAAGGAAGGCCGGGCGAGGAGGAGTTCATCGAGCTCAAGAGGCACGCAGACCACATCCGCAAGTTCATTGGAAAGCCCCTCAAATTCATGCGCTGGAGCGAGGATTACGTTTCCGCAATTAAAGCGATGAAGGGCGGCGATGTAATCCTTTTGGACAACACCCGCTTCCAGAAGGAGGAGCAGGACGATAAAAGCCCGGAGGAGCACGCAAAAGACCCTTTCATCAGGGCGCTCGGGCCGCTTGGCCAGCTGTTTGTGCAGGACTCGCTTTCGGTTTGCCACAGGCCGCACGCATCTGTAGTCGGCTTCAAGCCCTATATGCCCTGCGCCGCAGGCCCGGCGCTTTACCACGAACTCGAGGCCCTGGCAAAGCTCGAGGGCAAAACCCAAAAAGGCAAGCTCGTTGTCCTCGGGGGCGCGAAGCTCTCGGATTCCGTTGAAATCCTCGGCGGCATGCTCAAAAGAGGCATGTGCGACGCTGCATGCATTGGCGGCCTGTTAGGCGAATTGTTCCTGAAGGCGCAGGGCGCAAACTTCGGGGCAAAGGAAAAGTTCTTTGAGGAAAAGGGGTTTTCAAAGGCGCTTCCAAAAGCAAAGGAACTCCTCGCAAAGCACAGCAAGAAGCTCATTCTGCCAGTTGACCTGGCCATTGAAATCCCAAACGGCAAGCAAGGAAGCCACGGGAAGAGGAAGGAAATTAAGGTTTCCGGGCTTCCCAGCGATTACAGCACAATGGACATCGGCAGCGAAACAACCGAAATTTTCAAGAAAAGGATACGCGCCTCGGGTGTTGTCGTGTTCAACGGCCCGATGGGCGTTTACGAAAAGGCGAAGTTCTCAATCGGCACAAAGAAAATACTCGAGGCAATAGCCTTCCACCGCTGCTTCTCCATCCTCGGCGGAGGCGACACCGAGCGCGCCCTCACTTCCTTCGGGCTTGTTCCGCAGGACTTCTCGCACGTATCGCTCGCAGGAAAGGCGCTGCTCCAGTACCTGGGCGGTGAGCCGCTTCCCGGCCTTGAGATATTGGAAAAGAAATAACGGCTAAAAAACAGCGGCCCATCCTGCGCAATTTACTGCAGGAAGCCGGCCAATTCTGCGGCAATCTCCTGCTTCGTGCCTTCAATCCATGCCGACTTCTTCGCCGAACAGAAGAACATCCCCCTCTTCGCCCCGCCTTTTGCGAACGCCTTCAAATCCGCAGCGGCAACAGCATGGAAACCATTTTCCTTCAAAAATTTCTTCGCCGCCTTCTCGACCCCGCCCTTCTTTTTCCCCCACAGCGCCTTGAAAGCAACAACTTTCAGCAAGGGGAATTTTTCCCGCACCTTCCCCAGCAGCTTCTCCCGCGGCGCCAGTTCCAGAACGATTTTTTCCGCAGAGCCGATTTTCCCGATTCTTTTTCCTGCGGAAAAATCCGGAATCGCTGCAGGGCAGAGGAAATAATCGTATCCTTTTGCAAGCTCGGCCATAACCTTTTTTTCCAGTTCCCCGGCAAAATCCGCCCTTTCAAACTCCAAAAATGCCGCCCCGATTTTATTCCCGATTGCCTTTACCTTGCCTTTTTGCCGCAGGCACTCTAGCGCGAGTTCTGTTCCCAATTCGCCCGTGCTCCTGTTTGTCAACGCGCGCACATCATCAATCGGCTCCTGAATCGCCCCCGTTGCTACGAGGATTTTTTTCCCGGCAAATTTGTTTCCCGCAAGCGCCCGCTCGGCCTCGAAAACAATCTCATCAATGCCGGCAAGCTTTGCCTTGCCCTCAGCCTCAAGCGGTGAAATGACCATCACTCCGCGGCTCTCAAGCTTCTTCAGGTTCTCTGCCACAATCGGATGCCCGTACATGGGCTTGTGCATTGCCGGCGCCAGGAGCACAGGCTTTCCCGCGCCGATTGCAACTGTCGCCATTGTCGTTACCGGCGTGTCATCAATGCCCATCGCGATTTTGCTTATCGTGTTCGCGGTTGCCGGTGCAATGAGCAGGAGCCCCGCTTTTCCCTTCGCGCCGAACAGCTTCACGTGCTCAATCTTTCCGGTAATTTTCGAAATGACGGGCTTTCCCGAAGCGAACCCCATCGCGTCCTCAGTTATAATGCCCTGCGCAGCATCGCTCATCACAACCTGCACCCCGAAGCCGCGCCTGCGGAGCTCGCGGCACAGGCCGAAGGAGCGCACGGCGGCGACGCTTCCCGTAACCCCGAGCACGATGAGTTGCTTCATGGATTAATTCGCGTGGAAAAGCAGTAAAAAGGCTTGCTTTTGCATCAAAGGCCGGGGGTTGATTCGGGCATTATTTCACTATTACCGAGCCTTTTGCAAAGTCGGTTGTCCGCACGCCCGCACTGGTGAAAACCGTGACATTGATGTCATAGGTGCCCGCCGGCGGATTACTAATGCCGCTGCACGTATGTTGTTTCCCTCCTTTGTCCGTGGCATACACTATTGGCGTTCCGCTGACCAAACATATTGCTGTTCCGCCGCCCTGCTTCGAAACATTAATGTCATAGCTCGTTGCCAGCGAGCCAAAGTTGAAGTCAACAATGAGGTTTTGGTTAACCCCTGTTGCGGATAGCTTAGCCAGATAGCACGCTGTCGGGCTTGTAATATTCACGCCGGAAGGCGGAAGGGCAATGTTCCTCTGCGCCGCCTCAAAGTCGCAGTTGGTTGCGGCTCCGCCTGCGCTGATTTGGCTCAAAACAATCATCACGAGAATTGCGAGGACCGCCGCGGCCCCCCCGATTATGAGCAGGTATTCCACTGCGCCCTGCCCTGCCCGGCCACCACATTTTGTTTCCATGCCAATAATTACCTTTCCCGCATATTTAAAGCCGCCCTTTTCCCGGGCCTAAGCAGAAATTATTAACCCGATGAAAGAAGATAATAGTGAACCCCATGCAGCTCGACAACCTTTCTATAGCTTACCTTGTCCGAGAGGTGGCGCCGCTCTTCGAAGGCGCGTTCGTGAACAACGTTTCCGAAACCGAAGGGCGGAGGATTAAGGTAAAGCTCCACACCAAGCAGGGCTCCAAGGGCCTCATAATTGCGGGCAACGCTTTCTTCATCACCAAGTATTCGCTGCAGGGCCGGCACGGGAAATCGAATTTCCCGGTTGCGCTGAAAAAAGAGCTTTACAACAAGCGCATTGTCTCGATTGAGCAGCATGACTTGGACAGGGTTGTCTCAATAAGGTTCCTTGAGCACACGCTAGTGCTCGAGCTCCTTGGCGAGGGCAACCAGATTCTCCTAAACAAGCAGGGCAAAATACTTTCCTGCGCGCGCAACGAGGAATGGGCCGACAGGAAAATCAGGAAAGGCGAAACTTACGCGTTCCCGAGGCACCACCAGAACCCCGCAACGCTCACCGTCGCCCGGCTCAGGAAAGCGTTTTCGGAATCAGATAAGGACGGGATACGCGCGCTGCTTTCAACAGCAAACATATCGCCGCTGGTTGCCGAGGAGCTGTTCTTCCGCCAGAAAATCGGCAAGGCAAAGCCCGCGAGGGATTTCAACGACACCGAAATCGGAAAGCTTGTTTCAGGGCTCCACGGTCTTTACTCGCCGGAAAGCGCCGAATATGCGCCCGTCGCCTACAAAAATTTCGTTTTCCCGTTCAGGCTGGGCCATTTGAACGAAGAGCCGGTTCCAATAGCCTCGCTGAACGATTGCCTTGATGAAGCATTGGCTTCTGCCGGGGCGCGGCCAAAGGAAGAAACCGCAAGGCTCGAGGCCTCGCATGAGCGCTCCTCCAAGCTGGAGCACGTGCGTTCGCAGCAGGGCGCCGCGCGCAGGAAATTCGAGCAGCAGGTTTCCGAAAATACGCGGAAAGGCGAGCTTATTTATGGGCATTACAATGAAATCGATGCCCTACGGAAAGCCGCACTCGAAGGCATAGAAAAGGGCCTGCCTGAAAAAAAGATTCTCGAGGCGTTCCAATTGGAAGCCGCCAAGGGGAACAAGGCGGCAAGCCTCCTGAAAAGCCTCGATGTGAAAAAGAAAACCATTGAACTCGAATTATGAGTTTAAATCGCCTTACTTTTCCGCGCCTATTTCCCTTTCATCGACAATGAAAACGTCGCTTACAGCGGTTACCGCCGAATAAGGTATCTCTATTATGCGGTCCTTCGCGTCAATCCTCTTCGCGACCTTGGATTCCCTGTCGACTTCGACAAGGAGGTGTTCAATGCTTCCAGACCCCTCGTCAACGAGCAGGTCGACAAGCTTGCCTACCTCGTCTCCCCTGTTTGTTATGACCCTTTTCGTGGCCAACTGCCTTGCAATAGTGTACTTGTACATGAGTATCTCCCCTTCTTTTTTTGCAAAAAAGAAAAAATCTGATATAGGAAAGTCTAACTTATTTAAATATTTATGGGGTAAGCGCCGGTATAAAAACGCAAATCGGCGAATAAACGTGCCAAATGGCGCCAAAACCAAAAAAGGGTTTTGGATTAAGGCGGTTTTTCCGCCCTTAAAAAGCCGCGGAATTTTCAGAAAAAACGATTATGTAGATTTGTTTTTTCCGCCGCTCTTCCGCCTTTTTTTGGGGAGATTCGGCACCTCCAGACGTATTATAAACTTCTTGGGGTACAAATTCGGGAATGAGGATTGCTTTGGAAATGATGCAGGGCCAGCATCAACAGGAATGCGCTTCCAAGCAGGCCGCGCCGGCATCAGGCAAGGTGAAAACCGAGTTTTTTGACGGCGCCGAAACGGGCTACGAGCACTCGGAAAAGGACGAGACAAAATACCTGTCGAAAAAGCAGGTCGGGAAGCTCAAGAACTCAAAGTACGCCATGGTCGGCTCCCATTCAGCGGTGCAGATTTGCTCGTGGAACAAGAAAGCGATAAGGCAGGAAGGCGTCTGCTACAAGCAGAAGTTCTACGGGATAGAATGCGCGAGCTGCGCACAGATGTCGCCCTCGGTCTTGTGGTGCAACGAGAACTGCGTGTTCTGCTGGCGCCCGATGGAATGGATGCGCAACGTGAACATCGAGGACATCGAGGTCGACGAGCCGCGGAAAATCATTGCAGGAACCGTAAAGCAGAGGCAGAAGCTCCTCACAGGCTTCGGCGGCCTCCCGTCGCTGAACAAAGCAAGGTTCGAAAAGGCGCAGATGCCTTCGCATTGGGCGATTTCCCTTTCAGGCGAGCCGACCCTTTACCCGAAAATATGCGAGCTCATTGCCGAAATCAAGTCATTGCCGGAAACGAAAAGCGTATTCCTTGTAACCAATGCCCAGAAAACCGAGGTGTTTGAAAAGATGGCTACAAACAAGGAGTTCCTTCCCACGCAGATTTACGTTTCCCTCGACGCGCCGAATGAGGAAAAGTTCAGGAAAATAAACCGCTCAGTCCTCAAGGACGGCTGGCAGCGCCTCCAGAACTCGATGAAAGCGATTTCAGGGCTCGGCACGCGCAAGGTCATCAGGATAACCCTGATAAGGGGCCTCAATGATGATGAAGCCGAGCTAAAGGCATGGTCTGATTTGGTCTGGCTCATGAAGCCGGAGTTCCTCGAAATAAAATCCTACATGCACATCGGCGATTCAAGGAGCAGGCTTTCGCGCGACAGCATGCTTGCATTCGAGGAAATCAAATCATGGTCGGAGAAGTTCGCCGCGGTCTCTGGTTATGTCTGCAAGGACTTCTCAAGGCCGAGCAGGATAATGCTCCTCGTCCGCCCCGACCTCAAGGAAAAGAGCACCAAATTGAAGTGGGCGCGCGAGGCGATGGGGCTGAACGGCGAGGGAATAGATTTTTAGCTTTGGATAGGAAGTAATTTATTTAGCGAATGGCTAATTCTTTCATGGACTATTTTCATATAAGAAATATTGATGATGTTCTCTCAACAGGGGGCGCACCAACTACTGCCAAACAAATAGATGAACTAAAAAAAGCCGGTATTTCCACAATTGTTTCACTTGAACCGCTTTCCCCTTCACTGGCCAGAATCGCACGCGCAGATGGTTTGAAAGTAGTAAATCTGCCCGTTGGCTGGTTCAAGGAAGTGCCACTTGATACATTAAAGAGATTTATTTCACTCGCAGCTCTTGCAGAAGCTAATCAAAAAAGGATTTTTTTGCATTGTCTGCATGGGCGCGACAGGACCGGTGAAGTTACTGCTGCTTATATATTGGCAAAAAAATCTTTTGAGCGTGCCAAAGAACTCGGTTTAATGGGGCCAATTCGCCTTGTCAACTACAAAACTCAACTGCAAACTCATTTTGAAAGAACCCTGCAGAGGGCCAAAAAATTTGGCAGCAAGCCTCGATAGATAACTCTGCACCCTAGAAAAATTTTCGGGCTCCCCAACCCCTCCCCAACCCAAATTCTTAAATACAAAGAACCCGCTTCTATTCCTCATGCGCAGAGATGATGAATCAACGCTCGCGGGCAGCGGTTTCATTACAATGAACCGAATAATACTCCTGATAGTATTCCTAATCGGCGCGCTTGCAGGCGGCTACATCACAAACAAGTTCATTGACCAAAACGCCATTTCTTCCGCATCCGCCGACACCAATTCCCTCATTCAGGCGAACAAGCTCCTCGACACGCGCAACGACAAGCTGGCAAAATGCTTAATGGGCAACGGCATCCAGCCGGACACATGTTCCTGAATCCGCGCGTGTGTTTCAGGCAAGGTGCTTCCGCTTTTTCTTCTTGGAGTAATGCTTCAGCTTCCTCACGTGCTCTCTCTTCGGCACCTCAACCTCAACCTTTTTGCGGCCTGGCGCTTCTTTGGATTCAGATTCCGCATTTTTCAGGAGCCTCTTGGTTTCGGAAATAATCTGCATTGCCTTGTCCTTTTGCGCTTTTTTCACCATTGACAGGATTTCATGGGCAGCTTCAACAACCGCAGAGTTGGCTTTGGCGAGTTCCCTGTGGAAATCCCCTGCATTGATCCTGTTCCGCACAAATTCACTTTTCGCGTCCCGCGCCTCCTCGATTGCTGCAGAGGCCTTTTTGGCGACAACTTCAGCCATCTCAAACAGGATTCTGGAGTGCTTTGCCGCGGCCTCCTGCAGTTCGGCCATTTTCTGTGCGTGCCCCTCCATCGATTTTTCAAGGTCCAGGAGAACAAGCTTCTTGTGTATTGCGGAGTGGATATCGTTGTAATCGCTTCTCACAACGAGTTTCTTTGCCAGGCTCCTTTCGAGATTGTACGCCTTTTCGAGCAGTTCTTTCCTCTCGGATTCCAGCGCGGCGAGCGATTGCCTGCCAAGCCACTTGTCAAGTTCAAGCATGCATTAGGGTTAGGGTCTTGTGGAATAAAATGTTATTGCCTAAAATTGGAATTGCGGGCCGAAAACGCACGAAAAGCCCGAAACCCAGTTATTCGTCAATTGACGTAATACTTAAATTCGTTTTGGTTGCACATTTACCTCATGCGCATGCACTTCATTCACAGGCTTTTCATTCCGCTTTTCCTTCTCGGCATTTTCCTTCTTGGCTGCATCGACAACCCTACAACCAATGACAGGCTGTCATGCCTCAAGCTCTCGACATACAACTCGACCTCAATCCCGAAATGCACGGCGCAGGACGAATGCTTTGCAAAAGTGCAGGCTTCATTCAGCTTCAGCGACTCCGAATTCGAGCCTCCGGTGAGGAAGTACCTTTTCGAGGCAAAGGACAGGCTGTCGCGCTCATGGCTTTTCCTCAGCAGCGCCCGGAAAAACCTTGACAGCATCCGCTCCCAATGCAGCGCAGCCGATTATTCAGGCATCCCAAGGCATGCCAACGAACTGAACAGCAACCTCCAGAGCGCCGCCGAGGAAATAGATTACTTCAACAAATCAGCGGCAAGCGCAATCAACGCGCAGCTCACCGTGCTTGAGTTCGAGGATGTCAACGCAATGCCCGAAGAGCGTGTTTTCGACGACTATGTGCTGCTGAACCAGAATGCCCTGGACTTCAGCCAGAAGAACATCTCAGGCAACACATACGCCGCACGCTACCAGAAGGAGTACGGGAAATTTTCCGCAGTTGCCCGGAGCCTCGGGCTGCAGTCAACACTGCAGGAAACATCGCTTTTCCAAATAGTTTCGGACAACAAATCCGCAATCTTCGGGAGCGTGCTCGCGGGCGCGGCGCTCAAGCATGATTTCCCAATTGCAATCCTCAAGCCAATTTTCGGCGGTTTCGCGGATTTTATTGCCGACTACTTCTCATTGGGCGGCTCGGTTCAATCCCTCAACTCCATTCCCTCCTCCGAGATTTTCTCGGCCCTTGACGGGATGGCAGGGCAGCAAAATTCTGCCGCAAGCGCGTTCTTCGGAATATTCTCCTCGGAATCCGCAAACATTGCGCAGCTCAAAGCCTCGAACTCCGCGAGGGAGCAAAAAGTCGCCTCAATGGCAGGCGAGGCGCGCGGAAAAATCCCCGAAATATCCGCACTGCTCGCCTCGTACTCGCAGCTCCCGGAATATTTCCCGCAGTACGGCGGCTTCATGCTCGTGGATTCCCAATCAGGCCCGACCCCCAAAGAATTCTCGGAAACGTATGCAGCAAGAGCCGAGGCGCTTGACTCCGCGCTCCGCTCGCTCAGGCAGCAGGAATATCTCGGAACGGCGACGCTCGGCCGCACAACAAGCGTGCTCAAGGGTTTGGAGCTCGAAGCCGAAAGCCTTCTTTCAGGAATGCAGGAATTTTCCACAATAGAATCCGACAGCGCTTCAGCGTGCTCATCCGCGCTTTCAGGCATCCGGGAAAGGCTTTCATCCAGCGAATTTTCCTCGGGGAACCCTGCAATAACCTCGCTGTCTGGCCGCGTCATTGCCGAAATTTCCTCATACAATGATACGGGAGAATTTTCCTCGTGCACCGCGGCGCTGCAGGACTTCAGCAGGCTTCTCTCCTACATGGACGAGGCATCCCCCGAGGAAAAAACCGCAGGGCTGATAAGCGCGTGCTTTGCCGAAGCCGAAAGCCTGCTCCAATTCGGCATTGATGGAGATGCCTCGGTGCGGCTTGATTCCATGAAGCGCATCCAGAGGCCATATGCGAACCCGGAGCTTGTCCTCAGTTCCTGCCAATCACTCACAGAAAGCCTGCTACTGAATGGCCGCGAAAATGAAAGCGTGAAAAAATCCGAAACGGATTTCGCTTTGCTCGCGGAGCGCGCCGGATTGGTTTCGGCGCTGGCTGAAAAATTCCCCTCGCTCCCTTCATCCTCAAGGGCCGCCTCGCTTGCCTCTGTTTTTGCCAAAATGGCAGGAAATTTTTCGGATGGCCGCCTGAAATCCGAAAATCTCGCTTCAGCACAGGCGATTTCACGGGAGGTTTCCGGCGCCCTCGAAAATGCGAATTCGCTTCTCCCCGAGATTTCCTCCGATTCCGTGCAAAAGTATGCCCTTGTGGAGCGCCCCAGCCCAAGCCTCGGCATATTCCGGCCCGACGCCGACCAGAACAGGATGCTGGCTGTTTCATTCGACAGCATCGCAAAGCGCGTTCCCGCAGAATTTTCCGTGTCCTTCCCATTTTCATCCGAAGGCGCCGCCAATGTTTTTTCCACGGGAAACGTTTCTTTCGCCCCAAGCGGAAGCAGGACCGCTGTTTATTTCTCCTCGCTCCTCCCCGGCAAAAATTACCTTATACTCGACCTGAACCCCGGGGCGGAGAACCCAAGCACTGCAAGGGAAGGCGCGGCTTCAACAGTGCCATTCAATCAGCAGGGGCGAAGCATATTGTCAGAAATGAATTCCCTCATCAACGGAGTCAATGCAAGGGGGCTTCAAATTCCGGAAGATGCAAATGTGCGCAGCAGCCTCATCGAGCTTCTTGTGAAAGAGCGGCGCATAAGCGAGGCAAGCCGGCAGCTCGCGCTTTTCAAAGAGGATTTGAACGCCGAAAGCGATTCACAGGGGGCGGCAAAAGCCGAGGCGGAGGAGTTTGCGTCAATGTTTGCGGAACTGAGGCAGCTACAGGCATCAGTGGCAAAAAACACGCAGGAGCTCCTCGGCGCTTTCGCAAAGCTGACTCCTCGCGAGCTTGAGGAAATATCCCCGCTGCTTCCCATAACCGAGGAAAGGGCAAAAGGGCTGCAGGCAGCCTCCCAGAAAACCCTGTCCATAAGCTCCGCCGAGTTCACAAGGCTCCTGAAAAAAGGGCAGTATGCCGAGGCTGTTGCCAAAGCAAAGGCAACCGGCATTGAGGCAGCCCTCGCATCGCTGCGCCCGGTGGCTGAAGAGTCTTCAGCCGCGCTCCGGAAAGCCAAGGAAAACGCCCTCGCTTCCTTTGAGAATGCAAAGCTCGCGCTGCAGAATTCCGGAAAGCAGAGCCAGCAGGCGGCGGAATCCATTGCAAAGGCAAAAGCCGGCCTTGAGGAAAAATCATACTTCAAATCGATCCTGGAATCAGCCAGGTCCGCTTCCCTGATTCCCGTTTCAGGAGCGGCATCCCTGGGCGCAGGATTCGAAATCCCTGTTGCGGTTTACCCTCTCCTGCTCGTGCTTGGGGTCGCGGGATTCCTTGCGGTGAGAAAGCCCAGGCAGGAAAAGCCGAAAGAGCCCGTGAAAATCCGCAAAGCTGCAGAAGATGAAACCGCGGAGCCTACGCTTTCCTGAAGTAAAAATAAGCAAACGCGGCGGCAGCCAGGAGGGCAAGCAGCACCGAGGAAATGATTTCAACCCCTATGCCCTTTTGCAAAGTGACGCTCGCTGTTTCGCACTCAAGCACCCTCGATTCGTACTCGACAGAGCACCCGACCGCATATGCCCCTTCTGCCGGCCCCCGCACCTCGAATACGGCGTCCTGGCTTTGGTTCGGCTCGAGCGATTCCGCAACCTTCGTGCCGTCGCCCACAAGCTCAAGGCCGGTTTTCGCCGATATGGAAATGTTCTGCACGCGCTCCCTGCTTATGTTCTGCACGGTGATTTTGAGCGGGATTTCGCTTCCCGTATATAGCTTGTCGTTCGAAAGCGCGACTTTTGCCGAGAGCTTCTGCGGCGGCTCGACCGCGCCCAAATCAGGCCTGTTTGTGAGCATTGCCTGCTCCTCGCCGAATATGTTGGTGAACCGCATTACCGAAGGCAGCAGCGTGAACGGCACGGCCTTGTGCGCAACCACGTAATAGGAAATGCCGAACCTGCCGGGCTTTGCGCAGGTGCCGCCATCGTTCCATTCAATGCACTTCGGCGCTGTTCCGCTCTTCGTTGTTTCGCCGTCGAGGACGCTCACTTCCGGTGCCGCGCGCTCGAGCTCCAGCTTCCTGTAGCTCAGCGTCACATAAGCGTCTTCCGTCCCGTAGTTTGACGCAACCGCTTCAACGCGGAACGGCACCCCGGCCAGCGGCTCGTAAGTCTCGAGCTCCAATTTATACCCGTCTCCGTTCGGGAAAAATGCGCCGTCATAGACGCCGAATTTTGAATCCGCATAAACCGTGATGTCGTTTACTATTGAGGAGGTTTTTGCGCAAACCCCCACAGAATTTTTTTCCCTCAGCTTTCCGGGCGGCATCTGCACGCGCGCAATGCCGTTTGCGAAGTCCTCGCTTCCAAGCTCGGAAATTTTCCCGCCATTGAAATGAACGGCAATTTTCGCGCCGCTTTTTTCATCCGGGGCAAACCCCGCCCTGAGCGAAAGAACCTCGAATGCCCGCGCGTTCAATTCGCCCCGGTAAATGAAATCAAAATCAGCGCATTTTTCAATGCCCGGCCCGCTTATGTGGAAATCTTTATACCCCAGGTCATTAAAACCGAATTCCTGCATGGTTGCGGCACTTGTTATGTAGCTGAGTGCAATGAGTGCAAAAAAAACAAAAAATTTTCTCATGTCCCTTCACTTTCCCCTTATTTTCCGCCTTTTGGCGGGTTTCCTGCGCCGGCCTGCGCGGGAACTTATTTCATTAATTAGTAACGCTGTTGTTTCTTTAATGGTTTGCTTGTTCTCTGCCTCAACAATTTTTCCTTTCCCGTAATTCCTGATGCAGTGCTTTTTGCAGTAATCAATGCCCTCAACAAAGACGTTGTCCTGGATTTTCACTTCAGGGTAGCCGCGCAATTCCAGCCTGGCTGCCAGCCTTTCGGGGTTGAGCCTTAGGAGCACAACCAAATCGAATTTCCCCTTTATTTCGCAGAGCATGTGCCCTTCCACAATGATGCTCTTTTGCTTTCCGAGCATTTTGTTCAGGCTTGCCTCAAGCTTTTCAAGCGGTACTACAAGCTCATTCTCCTTCGGGTCGAATTCCCCTACTACTACTATCCCTTCCTTCAGGGCAAACTCCCGTTCATTCAGCACAGGGCATTTCAGCGCCAATCCAAGCGCCTTTGCAATGGTCGTTTTCCCCGTTCCCGGGGTTCCTGTAATGCATATGCGCATGCAGGGATTTGGGTGCGGATTGTAAATTAAACCTTCAGCTTTACAGCGATTCCAGCCATTTTTCATATTGCTTGTGATTTCCCGCAAAAATCACCTTGCGGACGCCCCCCGTTTCCTCATAGCAAACCCTGTATTGACCTGCCTCGGCGACGAAATATGGTGCGCCATATCCAAGGTGCCGCCGCGTTTCAAAATAAGCCAATTGATTAATCTTTTTCAGGATCCTTTCCCTTTCAGCCCTTTCAAATTTGCTGAAGAACTTGTCCCAGCCAGGCTCAAAAATAACTTTAAACATCTCTGCCCCAATATAAAAGGGCTTTATCCCCGCCTATTAATTGTGTTGTCCAAGTGGTCTGGATAGCCTGTATTATGGGTCATCGAGTTTCTGGGGCGAACCCGTATTTTTTGTTCACTTCTGCCAGCGTTTCAAACTTGCCTTTATCGGCTTTTGGCACTTTCTGGAGTTTCCTTATTATCTTCGGGTCGATTACCTGTTTTATCTCCATGCCTTCGTAAAACCCCACAAGCCTGTATTGCTTCCCCAGTTCCAGGATCCCGGCACGGATTGCCTCGCTTTTTGTCTTGTAAAGCCCGCTATCAAGCAGGCCCCTGACAATCTTTTCATGCGCTTTTTCCAGCCTGACAAGCGTTTGGCCCACAAAATCACCTATATCATAAACATATCAAAACAATATATAAAGGAATTGCCGCCAGGCCGTTTCTTTGAGCGGAAAAAAATCATAAGCGGGGGAGGAGAAGGGGTGAACAAAACTACCGGCTTACAGAGGCTTATAAAAATAAGTCTTCTTTAGGCCAATTGCTTCGTCATTTAACCTCTCCCCGCCTTGTTCCAGGCAACGGAGCAGCTTAGCAGTTCTCGACTCCTGTTCGGTTTTTTGGATGATGAGCCTACTCCCTATGGATGACATGAAAACGCCCCGCACTTGGAACGACTTTACTAGGGCTTAAGTAGTATAAAAACCTTTGCCATAAATGGAGGCTGTACACAGCTCCATTTTCCATTAACTGTCATTTTGTCCCGTTATTCGGAAAAATAAGCTCTTAACAGCCTTTTTTCTTATGTATATTCACTTTTTTTTCGCGGAAAAAAATTTTTTGGAAAAAAGCGAAAAATCGGTTTATGTATATTGATGTTTCTGAATGGTTTTTGTGGTTTAATGGCCGAAATGAATTTTTGCGATTTTTCGGATTTAGGCGTTCGGTAATTTGCAAAAACGATGTTTGCATAACCCGAAAAACCGCATAGAAAAAGAGTTTTTGAAAAGAAAACAGATTATTAGTATATTTTGGGTCTAGGTAAAGCCCCTCTTTTGCATTTGGGCATATTTCTCCATTCTATTAACGCTTAATAACTTCAGTGCATTTAGCTTTCTTATGCGGGTCCCTGGAACTGGCAAAAGGCGGCGCGAAACCCTTCCGGAATGGGGATTGCACGGCCCAATTGGCGCTGATGCAGAGCAAATTTGGGAACGCCGTCAAAAAACACTTAAGCGGATACGGGTCGCAAAAGAGTATGACATGTTCCCGCCAAGCAGGCATTCGGTTGAACTGAAAATCGGGCAGCGTTTTCTTGATTCACTAGGCCCTAATACAAAAATTCTTGAAGTTGGCGCAGGCTCCGGCAGGCTAACGGAATTCATTTTGAAAAGAAGCAAAATCAGGCCTGAAAATTACACTATTCTCGATTATGAATTTGGCAGGGCGGTATCAGCCCCTCTTACACGCACGGTTTTCAGCCTGCTGAAAAAAGGAAAACTTCGCATTCTGGGGGGCAATTTTCTGGAACGTGATTTTGGGAAGGAATCGTATGACCACATACTTGTTCCCCAGTCATTTTTCATGGATTCTGCAACCGCAAAAAACAGGCGTGATTTGGCTCGAATGCACGATACGGGCTATCCTGATAACCGCGTGAATTACCTGGCGCTTATTGTGGAACACTTGAAACCGGCGCTCAGGCCAAAAGGTTCTATAAGAGTAAGTTCAATTCAATTCTTGGATTTTCCCGCCACGGCAATAAAAACGCTCAGGCTGTTTTTTCCAGAATTTGATGTGGCAGACACAAATGGCGGATTTATCTTCATTAAAAAATAGTTTATTAAAAATTCACTTAAGCCTTAGGCTGTCCAGTCCGTATTCCGCTTCGGAAGGGCGGGGCGCCAGCCTGCGGCTGGCGGTGGCTTCGCCATTTCGTATTCCGCTTCGGAAGGGCGGGGGCTATCTGGCCTTGTGGCTCAATGGGCCGTGCTTCGCATTACTTCAGCCTTACGCTGTCCAGGTTCCTTATCGCCTGCGAGCTAATCCCGAACTTCTGCGAGAAGTGCTTCGCCAAATCAATGCATTTCTCCGCTTCGCCGTGGTCTGTCAGTATGCGCTTCGGCTTCGGCTTGAGGTTGCGCACATAAGCTGAGAGCTGCATCCTGTCCGAGTGCCCTGAAAAACCGTCAAGGCGCTCCACGCGCATGTTGATGCTGAGCTTCCTTGTCCTCCCGCCATTGTCCGTAATCGGTATGCTCTTCACGCCGCTCACGATTTTCCTGCCCAAAGAGCCTTCGCCCTGGTAACCGACAAACGCAATTGTGTTAATTGGGTTCTCGGCCAGCCTGTAGAAGTACTGGACGCTCGCGCCTCCGGTCAGCATTCCGCTCGACGCAAGGATTATCACCTTTCCGTTCTGGCAAATCGAATCCCTATCCTCGGGCTTCGCAACCTGGAAAATGTCCGAAGTGAATGGCGAGTCGTTCTGCAGGACCCTTTTCTGCACGCCCGTGCGCAGATACTCAGGATAAGCGGTGTGTATTGCCGAGCTTTCCTTTGTCATGCCGTCAACATACACTTTGACCTCCGAGTCTATGAATCCCTTGCGGTAAAAATTCTCGATCACAAGTTGCAGCTCCTGCGCCCTGCCGACAGCGAACACTGGCACCAGTATGGAGCCGCCCTGGTTCACGGTTTCCTGTATCACGCGCAGCAATTTCGCCTCGGTTTCCTCGCGCGCTGTCTGAATATCATCCTTGCCCCCGTAAGTGCTCTCGACAATGAGGGTTTCAATCCTCGGGTAGTTGATGTCAACGTTGTTGAAAAGCCTCGTGAACCCGTACTTGATGTCCGCGCTGTTATGCATGAATAATTGCCCGATGCCGCCCAAAAAGTTTTCGTACCCCTTTACGCAAAAATCGTAGACGTAATTGCCGGTTGGCCGCACTTTCCTAATATTTGCAATTTCATCCAGCATCAAATCCGATTCCACCAGCTTTTTTTCATGGTCGCCGCAGCCGAATTTCATTAAAAGCGTGTTGCCGCAGCATTTGGCGTTTTGCCACGAAGTCTTGCCTAAAACGCCCCGTGTTTGCTCTGAAAGGGCCTTGATTGGCAGGCGGTCCGCAAAATGGCTTTTTTCTTTGATTGAAGGGTTTGCCGAAAGTTTCTTTTCCCACTCCGGGATTTTTGCGTTAGACAAAAAAACCTCTAACTGTTTTCTGCCATAGACATGAACATTGTGCATTTTGCTGCTCTTATTGTATTCGAACGTCGGGGCAATGCCAAGGCGCAAAAGCAGGAATCCTATTTCCTGAATTAAAAATTTGCTTTTGGAGGCGGCGTTTATGGAAATGCCTTTGCCGTTTTTCCTGACCCTAAAAGAACCGTCACCCATAAAATACCCTTTCAGGAATTCAGAAATCACTTCTTTTGGAGCCAAAGCCAGCCCTTTGGGCATTCTTTTAACATATGCATTAGCCCCGCACTTTAGAGTTTTCTTCAGCAACATGCAAAGTTGCTTTGAATAGAATTGCGCTTCGTATTTCACTATTTTTCCATTAATGCCAAAGGCAGATTTTATGATTTCTATTGCGTCTTCAAGCATTTCCTTGCGGTATTGCGTTATGATTACGGTATTTCTGTTGACGCTCCCCTCAGATATAAAGTATCCCAAGAACCTTGCAAAACCCGCAGTTATTTCCACCTCTGCCGGAAAGGCATTTTTTACCCTTGGATTCTTCCCTATCCCGAGTTTTTTAAAATACTTTCTGACCGTTTTTCGCGAAACGCCGTACTTTTTCGCTATCGCGTTTTCATACATCCCATTTTCCAGCCTGTCCTTTATCCAAGGCGTTATTTTTTCAGCTTGAAGCGGGAAAGATTTTTGCAGTTTTCCGCTTAACGCTTCCAAAACAAGCCCAAGTTCTTTTCCACTATACTTGAGCGCAAAAGCATTTTTTTCCAGTTTTATAAGCGGTTTCTTTTGAGTCAAATCAAGATTTTTCGAGCCTATGATGTAATCTCCCAAACGCAGGTCTTTCGCCATGGCACTTTCAACTTTGCCATTTTTCACCATAAACACGCTATGGGAGCCAGTCACCGTGGTTTTCCTTCCGGTTGAAGTGGATATCTCAAACAAATCCTCGTTTACCGGGTGCCTTATGAAAGAGGTTATGTCCACTAATTCAGACTTTAATGTTTGGGGATTGAACGCAATAGTTTTCCAGCCGCTAAAATTAGCTGCCTCCTCCACAAAGCCGTTTCCGACCCCGAATTTTTTTATTTCCCTGTCGACAAGTTTCCCTATTCCGCATATTTCCATGTTTCCATCCTTGTCAAAAACCGTAATCGGAGTTTTTTGGTCAAGAGAATACACCAAGTTGTGGGCGCCCTCTCCTATGTGCAGGTGCACCGAAGCGCTGCCGAGCACGTGCGCCGCGTTGTGGAAAGTGAGCCTCATGTCGGGCGCTATGTCCGTTACCTCGCGGTAGTCGCGCACAATGCAGTACTTGAGCATTTCCTTCACGTCGCGCTCGCTGTACGGCGCCTCCTTGTTGTCCTTTGCGAGTATGTCGAGGTAATCGAAGAGCAGGAGCGCCGCGAGGTCGCGCGTTGGCTCTGTGAGGTACACGGGCCCGCGATAGCCGAGCTTGAAGAGGTATGGGATGAATGCGCAGTGGTCCATGTGCGCGTGGCTAAGCACAACAGCGTCCAGCTCGTTTATCGGGAAGCGTATCGCATCAAGGAAGGGGTAAGCGTCTTCGGGGGCTTGTGCCGCAACGTTGATTCCGCAATCCAAAAGGATTTTGGTGCGGCGGGTTTCGAGCATTATGCAGCTCCTTCCGACCTGCCTGAACCCGCCAAGCGGCGTGAGCCTTATCCAGCTCGGCGCGGGCTTCTCGGAATAAATCTTCTTCGCCGTTTCCTGGAGTATCTTTTTGCGCTCGGGCGCGTATTTCACGAGGTGGTGCCTGATGCCCTTGAGGATTTCGCTCGGCGATGTCGGGCTGCGCAGGATCCTCGGGGTCCAGCCCGTCTGCAGGATTATTTCCTTTGTCGTCATTCCGCCCTTGCCTATCACAAGCCCCGGCTTCAGCGCCTCGATGACGACTTCGCTGAACGCCTCGGTGAACTGTATGTCCGAGATTTTCGCGCCTTCAGGCACGATCTTCATTATCTTTTCGCGCGCCTCGTTCTCATCTATAAGCAATGACTTGTCGCCGCGTATGTTGACTTTTTTCTTCAGCTGGTGCGCGATTGCGCGCACGTAATCCTCGTTGTCGTGGAAAACCTTCGGCTTCTTTGTGTAGATTGCGATTTCAGGGCCCTCGAGGTCCACCAAGGTGACCTCGGCTTCCTTCGGCACGATTGCCGCAACGACTTCCTTCACTTCCTTGAGGTACTCCATAACCACGGCTCCAAAAAATTCCTATAGTGCAAGTTCAGGGAAAAATTTCAGCAACTTTCAAAAAATTAATGGCAATAACCCGCCGGCTTGGCGGTTTTTACATAGACGCAGTGGCCGTTTCCCTGATTATCTTTTCTACCTTGTCCTTCGGCAATTCCCTCACGCCCTTCGCGTCGATGACAAAGACCGTTGCCCCGGCACCGCCAGAGAAAATGTCCCTTCTTTTGGCGGCCTCAATCGCGCGCACAGCAAGCACAACGGCGTCCTTCTCGTTCATCCCTTTTTTGTATGAGTTGTCGAGCGTCACCAGAGCCGGCTCGGTTCCCGAGCCGCTTACCGCATACTTGTCCCTTTCAAGTATCGCGCCCATCGGCGTCAAATCAAAAAGCTCCGGATTGCCGTTGTAGCCGCCGATGACGAGCTGCACAATGTAAGGGTAATACCTGTTCGCGTTCATTATGTTCGAAAGGAAGTTCGCCGCCGCGCGCGAGGTCAGGCGCTCGTTCCTCTCGAGCTCATAAATTTTTGCGTGGCTCCTCAGGAACCTTATTACCATAAGGCTGTCGCCCACATCGCCCGCGTTTGTGACCGCAAGCGAGTCGTTGATTTTGTAAATCTTCTCGGATTCATCCTCGTATGCGATGTGGCCCATGCTCGCGCGCTTGTCCGCAGCGAGGACAATGCCAGAGTCGTAAACAAGGCCTACTGTCGTTGTCCCTGTTTTCAGGTCCTTTTCAACCATGTAAATTCCTCAAAATCAGAATGAGCCTAAAGGATTCTCCCTAACAAACGTTTATAAAGGTTGTCTGGGCATTTTCAGGCAAAGGCTTTAGCCTTGGCTTCACCGATGCTTTCCATGGACTTCTTCACGAGCTTCCTGTCAAGCTCGGCGAGGTGCGCCACAATGGGACTGGCCGTGTTGATTTTGTACATGCCTGCCTTGCCGACTTTTCTTGTGTAAGCCACTATGCCCATCCCCTCCAGGTTGCTCCAGAAAGTTTCCAATGTATTCCACGACACGTCGGAGTTTTTGCAGATGTCCTTTTTGGAGTAGTCAAATACGTCGTTCTCCAGAAGGAAATCCAGAACCCTTATCATCGGGTAATCGCCGAAGAATTCCGCAAATAACGATTTTTCATTTTTCATATAAACATCAATCGCCGCTAAGTTTAAATTTCTTACTCTTTATATTTCAATTTATGAAACTTTCGTCATTTGAGGTGAAAAGGCGCATTTTGTACAAAATGGCGAGAAAGGGCCTCTGGGGCGGGAGGCACACCGCCTTTGATGAAATGTGGAAGCGCGGGATTCCGCCCGAGCACTGGAATGATTTCAAGGCGGGGCTTGATGAACTTGTCAAGGAAGGGCTTGTTGTAAAAAAGCCGACCGGATATGGCCTGCACATTTCGCTCAACGTCCGCATGAAAGCGGAAATCGAGAAACTAATTTTTGGATGACCGGTTTTTCCCAGTATCTGCCTTATCCTTCTCGGCCTCGAACGATTCCACAATCTCAACGCTCCTGATTTCAGGCATCACTTCCTTCACGGTTTTTGTGAACGGGGCCGCGAGGGGGCCGAGCTTCTGGGCGATTTCCTTCGGCAGCTTCACCTTCAGCGCATCCCCCTCAATCCTTGTTTCGGCTTTCCGCTTGAGCGGGAAATATTTCTCCGCGAGCAGCTGCGCCTTTTCCTTCGGGTCTTTTACTTCGCGCACAACCTTCAGCTCATAATCAACCTCCTTGCCTGCCAGGTCATTGTTCATGTCCACGCGCACCCTCCCCCCTGAAACCGTCTGCACCCTTCCGTAGCTCCCGTTCAAATCAACTACAAGCCCCGGCACCGGCTGTATCCCGCGCTTCCTGAACTCCTGCAAAGGCACGATGAAGACAAGCTCCTTCCTGCGCTCGCCGAAGGCCTCTTTCGCGGAAAGCCTCAGCTTTTTAGACTCGCCCTCGCTCATGAGCATGAGCGCCGACTCCAGCCCCGGCAACAGGCCCCCATGCCCCACAATGGCAGGAAGCGGGCCGTAAACCCCGTCCTCCCTGTAAAAACCTGCGCCCTTGGCGGTTTGCTCGGAAGTCGTGTCAAAGACCCTTCCGCTTCCGGCTTCGGTTCCCGTGAACTCTACCAGCACAACGCTCTTTTCCTTCACAGCTTTACCCCTTTGGCTTGCAAAAAAATCCGCTTTATAAGGCTTTTTATGGGCATTTCTTTGGAAAGCCCAGATTATGCTTTCCCCCGATTGTGTTTTTAAAATCACGCTGTAAAGGTGCAACCAATGGAACTGACAGGAGGCCAGCTGTTCGCAATCTTCATTGCGGTGATTATGCTCAGCTCAATCCTCGCGGCGGTAACCTTTACTGGCACCGGCTCCCAGAACACCGGGCCGCAGGCCCCGCCGCCAAATGACAACACAACCGTTCTCTCGTATGAAGCGGCAGGCGTGCAGGCAAAGGTCGTGCAGGTTTTTCCCACAGCCCTCATTCTCGCAAAAACGCCTGAATTCGACGCAGCAAACATCGACGCCGCGCTGCGGAAAATCCCGGGCGTGCTTTTGGTTGCAAGCTCGCAGTTCATCGGCACAGGCAGCGACACCGTGAATTTCAGGGCCGAAATAAGGTTCTCATCCGCGGAAAAAATGACCGGCGCGATCCCTTCAATTAAAAGCCTTGCAGAGTTCAGCTACGCCGAAATTTATCCGCAGGCGCTTGCCGAGGTTCCCGAAAGCATAGAATTCAGGAACGCCGACCTCGGCCTCACCCAGGAATACTCTTTCCCGAACCGGCAGCTGCAGGCATACATCTCCGGTGCAACTGTGAAAGGAGATTCAATAGCAATTACCGTGCAGGCGAAATTCACGGGCCAGAGCCTCTCGGAAGTCATTGCGTTCGAGGAAATCGAGCAGCCTTCCACGCACATTGCACAGGGCGCTTTCAAAGTGGCTTCGCTTGAAAACGATTTCTTCGTGCGCGCGACCTCGCCCCTTACCCAAAAGGCAAAATTGGATGCCGCGAAGCTCGCCATAGAAAAGGCGGCAGACTCCAACTCAACCATCCAAATTGCGCAGGCTTCTCAGGGCACTCTTGTTTATTTCGACGGCGCGCAGAAAATCCTTTTGGAAGACCTGAACACTTTGCTCTCAGGCTTCAATGGCGTGCGCTCCTTCACGCTCCGCCTCGACCAGAACTATGTTATTATCCAGCATGACGGCAACGGCGATTACGCGCAGTTCAAATCATCGCTTGAATCGTCCTTCTCAGCCCTCGGCCTGAAAATTTCCTCCGTCCAGGAGCCGATTGTTTCACTGCAGGGGACAATAGCGCCTGCCGCGGATAAGGCGGGGTTCCTCGCGGCGGTTGGCGCAGAATCCAAAAAAATCGAGGGCGGCATAGAGGTATTGCAGAAGGCACTGGTTGACGCCAACTCCGTTTTCGTTCAGGACGCGAACGCGGATTTCGCGGTAAAGGGCGGAACCTTCCCAGCTTACATAAACCCCGCGCACCAAATCGGCGAGGAAGTGAACCTCTCAATGCTGATTTACGGCACAAAGCGCCTCGGCGCCCTTGACATACAGGCGCAGGAAACCGGCGAAGCGGGGGCGCAGCTGATTACGCAATAAGTTTTTTTAAAAATAAGGCAAATCGCCTAATTTTTTCTTGGTTTTTGTGCGATTATTCTGATAGCCTTTTTGCCCGCTTCAAGTTCCATTTTTGTGAATTTTGAGCCCTTTGCCATGGCTTCTTGTGGAGTAAATTCTCTGGAGGTTACTTTGAACCCGCATTCTTCTAACGCCATTTTTATGCCCGGTGCCTCTCTTTCACCGAGTTCAAGTGCCATTACCCTTCCGGGAACTTTTTTTCTTTGAAGTTGCCGTTTGCAAATTTTGCCGCCGAGCCTTCCCCCCATCCAGCGCCCATATCAACCATCTTGAAGGGAGGGCCACTTTTCTTTTTATTCAGCTTCATGTAGTGGCACCGGTGCCTGTTTTATTTTGATAACTTCCCCATGGCTTCGGCATTATGTTCCCGCCGCGTTCCTCAAGGGCCCTGCGTGCATTGCCCCTGGGAACTGCATTGGCCATTCTAATAACTTTCCACTTTTAAGCCGGGCATTCTTTCAAAATGCTTCTTGTTGCGCGTGAGGATGCTCGAGCAACCGTGGGAGAGCATTGTGCCGGCAACAAGGCAGTCCGAGCCCTCCACCTTCCTTCCTTTGGCGGCAAGGTCGGCAAATATCATTGCCGATTCAAAGGAAGCCCTATAGTCGACTTCAAAGACCTCAATCGAGGAAATAAATGCGGAGAAAACCTCGACTGAATCCCGTGGCACGCGCCCATTTCCAATCAGGCCGGCAAGCACTTCAAAGCAATTCACGCTTGTGGTGGCTAGCCCGGATGCCTTTATTTCAGCCCCCTTTTTGAGCGCCGAAGGGTCTCCCATGAGGTAGTCTATTATGAAAGTTGAGTCGAGGCACAGCATGGCTTCACCATTCAGCCTTTGCGAACTCAATGGATTTCCTCGCCTTTTCCGCCCTTGCCTTTATCGACTTAATTCCTGCCGTAGAAATGCCTCTCCACGCCCCCGCAAACTCCATGAAGTGCCTATTCCTGCCCCCGAGCAGCCTCCTTATCTCCTCTGAAAAGCTTTCTCCACGGAGCTTTTTCCTTTCAAGAAGGCCATATGCGTCATCCATTACGGTTATGGTCTTAGTGCCCATACACATACATATACACATACGTTTATTTAAAAGTTTTTATTGGCATGCCGGATTCACCCTTAAGCTTGAATATGGCGTCGGCAGTCAGCATGCGCTTCCAGAATTTATGGCATCCATTCCGCAAAATCCGCCGCTTTCCCGACCAGGGGAAAGCCCACGCCTTCCGGCGCAAGCGTCACTTCTTTAGATTCTCAATCGCTTCCGCAATGTCGCCCTTTGTTTCCTCGAGCGCCTTCCGCGCCTTCTCTTTCGAGGCCTTCGCCTGCTCCGCAACCAT